>QHXM01000091.1 GCA_003222945.1 Acidobacteriota bacterium | reverse complement strand
CTCTAGCCTCAGTCCCCTGCGTAGGTCTAATCATCTCTCTTTACGACGCCGAACATGAAGTGCGTAAGTGCGCTTATCTATGGTACGACCATCAGGAACTCAACCCGTCTGAAGTTGAAGCAGCGCCCGTCGGTCATGGTCCGGCAGGCCAGGCTATAAGAACCAACACGGTCATCGTCAATAATGATTTCGTAAATCACTTGAGGGAAAAACCTAACTACATAGCCATCGGTTTTGAAGAAGACTCAAGAACCCCCCGCTCAATATTGTTAGCGCCCATGATCGTTTTGGGTCGCGTCGTCGGCACAATCGAAGTGCAGAGCTACGAGCTTGGGGCTTACAGACGAGAGCACGAGACGGCCATGCGTATGGCTGGAAGCCTCGCGGCAAACGTTATAGAGAACGTGCGGCTGCTGGAGCAGGAGCGCCGGACAGAAGAGCAGTTCCGGCAATCGCAGAAGATGGAGGCCATAGGCCAACTCGCGGGCGGAATCGCGCACGACTTCAACAATCTGCTCACGGCCATCAACGGCTACAGCGATCTTTCTCTAAGACACCTTGAGCAGAGCAACCCCGTCAGGCGCAACGTTGAGCAGATCAAGAAGGCCGGGCAGCGCGCTTCTGATTTGACCCGCCAGCTTCTGGCCTTCAGCCGCAAACAGATGTTGCAGCCGAAAATCATAAACCTCAACGACGTTATCACGGACACTAGCAAGATGCTGCGCCGCCTTATAGGCGAGGACATTGAGATAGTCCTGCACTTGAAACCTTCCATCGGGAAAGTCAAGGCAGACCCGTCGCAGATAGATCAGGTCCTGATGAACTTGGTCGTGAATGCGCGCGATGCTATGCCGCACGGTGGAACGCTCACCATAGAGACTGCAAACGTAGAGATGGACCGGGCGATTGCGGACAAATACGTATCCGTCCAATCAGGTCCGCACGTGATAGTGAGCGTCTCCGACACGGGCTGCGGGATGACGGAAGAGATTCAACAGCACATCTTCGAGCCTTTCTTCACGACCAAAGGTGTAGGCAAGGGAACTGGGCTTGGCCTTTCAACCGTCTATGGAATCGTCAAACAATCGGACGGCTACGTCTCGGTTGATAGCGAAGAGACTAGGGGAACGACCTTCAAGATATTCCTGCCGCGAGTAGATCAGGACGCGTCCGTAGAAGTAAAGAAGGCGGCTGATGTGCCTGAGCCTCCGCGCGGAACAGAGACAATATTGCTCGTTGAAGACGAAGAGATGGTCCGCAACATGACGCGCATAATCCTTGAGAGCAGCGGTTACAAAGTGCTGGCTGCGTCGGACGGGAAAGAGGCTCTGCGTCTTGCGGAAGAAAATTCTGAACCAATTGACCTGATGCTCACAGATGTCGTGATGCCGCAGATGAGCGGAAGAATGCTGGCAGAGCAGATTGCTCCGATGAGGCCACAAATGCGCGTACTATACATGTCAGGCTACGCCGATAACGCTATAGTTCATCAAGGCGCTCTGGAAGAAGGGCTGGCATTTTTACCGAAACCTTTCGCGCCCGACGCGCTCGCTTTCAAAGTCAGAGAGATACTCGACGCGAAATGAAGGAACGTAAAACGAAGTAATAAAAGAGCGACTCCCTTCTCATTCTCACACGGCTTTGAACCGGGTGTTTAGCTGCTCATCAATCTCATTCAACCGTTTCAACGGTTTTCCTTCGTGCCTGTGACGCACGCTGCAAACCTTTGAAACGGTTTGTCGCGTCTTAGAGGCTCTTGATCTCCACAAGGCTGTGAAGCCGTGTGAGAATGAGAGAGGCATCGGTTTCAATTGCGCTCAGGTCAGGTCAAATCTCACCGACCCGCCCAGAAAAGGGACGGCAAGTTTCCCTCCCTCTTTAGTCTCAAGATTCATTCATAGACTGTTTTCATAGCCTGATTGCATCGCCCGCTTCTGGCATAAAGTATGCAATTAGTTCTAAAGGCTGAGGTCTCTTTGCGCTCGCGTGACCTTGCGAGACCTTGCGACTCCCGTCCGTCCTTCGTTGACCTTTCTAACCATGAGCCAAAGTTCAATGTCATCCACTTCCAACGAATCGCCTTTATCACCCGCAACCGCTTCTTCACTTCTTTCGGAGGAGAAGGATGAGACGCGCATTCTCATTGTTGACGATGACGAAGCTGTGCGGAACGTGTTCTACATCTATTTGAGCGAGCGCTACAGATGTTCTACTGCCGGGAATTTCGACGAGGCGATTGCATTGCTTCAATCGGAAGAGTACGCGGTTGTTCTCTCCGACATGATTATGCCGGGACGAAGCGGCATAGAGCTTCTGCGCGAAATCAATGCGCGGTTCTTAGATACCGCCGTCATTATTGTCTCCGGCATCAATCGCACGCAGCGCGTTCTGGATGCTATCCGTCTGGGCGCTTACGATTACCTGATTAAGCCCTGCGAGCTTGACGTGATTGGGATGACAATTGAACGCGCTCTGGAACACCGCGCACTGGTTCGTAATTCCAGGCAGTATAAGATTGATCTTGAAAGAAGCAATGCGGAACTCAGGCGCAGCAAGGCAGAGATTGAGCGCCGCCGATCCGAGCTTGAGCGTCTTCAGGCGCAGATCGTACACGCCGAGAAGATGGCATCTCTTGGACAATTGGCCGCAGGTGTAGCGCACGAATTAAACAACCCTGCCGGATTCATCTTCGGCAACATGGAGATTCTGAAAGAGTGCGCGCAAGGATTGGAGCGCCTGCTCAATTTCTACGACACAGCCTCGCTCACAGAGGATGAGCGCGCGAAGGCCGCGCTTATCAAAGACGAGATTGATTACGCGATCACTCTAGAAGACCTGCGCTCCATCATCATAGATTGCCGCGACGGAGCGGAACGCATACGCGACGTTGTGCAGAACCTACGCACCTTCTCTCACCTGGGCGAAGCCGAATTCAAGAAGGTTGATATCCACGAAGGATTGGATTCGACCCTTCGCCTTCTCTCTCGCTACTACACCTCCGGCAACATTACACTCCGCCGCGAATACTCGCTGCTGCCGCCCGTCGATTGCTACGCAGGCCAACTCAATCAGGTCTGGATGAACCTGCTCGCAAACGCCGCGCACGCCGTTAAAGACGGAGGAGAAGTAACCGTCAAAACCAAGCACGAAGGCGAGAGCGTCGTTGTCACGATCAGCGATACGGGCTGCGGGATTCAGCCCGAAACCATGAAGCGAATCTTCGATCCGTTCTTCACAACGAAGCCTGTGGGCGAAGGAACGGGCCTTGGCCTCTCCGTCACCTACAGCATCATAGAGCGGCACAAGGGAGCAATCTCGGTCGAGAGTCGTCCGGGCGAAGGCACGACCTTCACAATCTCTATACCTGTGGACTCACATCCGACAGAAGAACAGAGCGATACGAACACCGAACCTGCTTACGTTTACTGAACAAGGAGCATTCATAAATGGCTTACAAGATAATGATAGTTGACGACGAGCCTGCGAACCTGCGTCTCTTAGAGAGACTCTTCAGGCGCGATTACAAAGTCATCTCCGCCTCATCCGGCGAAGAGGCTTTGAAGTTACTCAACCAGCACGACATCGCTCTTCTGATAACGGACCAGCGAATGCCGACTATGACCGGCATAGAACTGCTCAAACGCACGGTCAGTTTAAGACCTCACATGGTCCGAATCATTCTCACCGGCTACACGGATGTGAGCGCGCTTGTGGAAGCGATCAACTGCGGCCACGTCTATAAGTATGTCGCAAAGCCCTGGGACAATCAGGAGTTGCGTCTGACTGTAGAGCGCGCTCTTGAGCATTACGAGACGAACCGTTCGCGCCATGAGCTTGAGCAGGCGAACAATCGCTTATCCATTCGCCTGCATGACATGACGCGCGGGATGGTTCGCGCAATCGCGGATGCTCTGGAAGCGAAAGATGGGTTTGTTTACGGACATGCGCGACGAGTTAGTGGCTACGCGAGCGCAATCGCAAGACGCATGGATTTGAGCGCCGAAGCGGTTGAGCAGATTTCGCTCGCGGCATTCCTGCACGACATAGGCAAGATTGGAACGCCCGACAGCCTGTTATTCAAACCGACAGCCTTCACTGAAGAAGAGCACAATCTCGTAAAACTTCACTCGGAACGTGGCGCTCGAATCTTAAGCGGCGTGCCGGAGATGGCGGACGTGGCCGACACCATACGCTATCACCACGAGAATTATGACGGCTCCGGCTACCCTGAAGGTTTGTGCAGCGAGCAGATTCCACTCGCTTCGCGCATCATACGTGTCGCAGATGCTTATGATGCTATGACCAGCCCGCGCCCATTTCGTAAAGCATACGAGCATGATGCTGCGCTCGACGAACTCATGCTTGACGCGAGCAAGAAATTCGACCCAATGGTCGTGCGTGCTTTCCTTGAACTGGAATCTCTGACGATCATACGGCGCAGCATCGCGCAAGGACATTGGGGAATATACATCTCCCCGGCCTTCTCTTCTGACAATCCATCGTTCGCGGATTTCGTCCGGCAGGTAGAGCTTGATCCTGTGCTTGCCGCGCTTGTCCTTCGTGAAGTGAATCTGCGCGGTGAAGAGAGACGCGAGGTGTTTGATCTGGAAAAGGCTTGCACATATTTCAGCCCGGAGCAGATAGGTTTGATCGCCGCTCAGAACAGGTCGGCTGAATTGAGAGACGGCGAGCTTGATAATCTTAGAGAGCATTCACACGCTTGCGCTCGTGCCGCGCGATTGCTAGCAGAACACACGCGCACAATCGAGCCGCAGACGGCCTACGCGCTCGGCCTTCTTCACGACATAGGCGAAGTTCTGCTCCGTTCTGCTTTCCCTGAAGAGATGGAGCGCATAAGTTATCTCTCGGAAGAGATACGCCTTCAGCAAGAGGTCGCCATCTTTGGCGTGGATCACGCGCAAGTCGGAGAGTGGATTCTTGAGAGTTGCGGCATTCCGCGCTCATTGACTTCGGCAGTACAAACGCACCATGACGTGATGCGCATAAATGCTCCAGAGGCACTGCTCCTGCATGTAGCCGATGCGATTGCGCGCGCCAAAGAGCCTGCGGATGTGAGAGCGCTGGATGTGCTCGGCTCTGATCGTCTTGCTATGCTTGGTCTTGGGCGGAGTGATTTGGCGAGAATTCATTTGGAGATGACGGAGACGATAGAGCAGAGCTTTGCAACAATCATTTGATTTGCGTTGACTTCCAGGGCCGATCGCGCAGCACGGATTCATGCGCGTTTCTCGATTCTGAACATCAACTCTTGAAAACGCGAATCATCGCGCAACTCTGCCCAGTTGGGATCGTGCTCGAAACAGACGCGATTCTCGTTGCCCAGAGCTATTGAGCGCTCCAACCACTTGAATGCACGCTCGCGTTCTCCTAAGAGCGCGTAAGCAGAGCCGACGGCGTAGGCTATGTCCGGGTCAACCAAAGCGTTATTCAGGACCTGTTCTGTCAACTCCGCGCGCGCCTCTTCATCTCTTCCTTGCGCGCTCAGGAATGTTGCAAGGAACGGGCGAACGCCGTGCATGTTCGGGTGTTGATTTACGGTCTCTTGCATCAACTCGCAAGCCTTCGCAACATCGCCTTGATAGTAAAGTGTGAGCGCGGTAAAGGTCCGCACGAGCGGGTTATCAGGCTCGCTCCGAGCAGCCTGTTCAAGCTCGCGCTGAGCGTCATCGAAGCGTCCGCGAAAGATTGAGATGAGCGCGCGGTTGCAACTCGCAACGATGTGAGCCGCAGGGTCTAGCCGCACCAGACGATCATAGCTGCGAAGCGCGCGTTCGTACTCTCCGTCCAGACGATGAAGCGTCGCCTTTACGAAATAGACCACAGCCTCGTTAGGCAACTCGCGGCGCATACGCGCAACCTCGGCTCGCGCCTTTTCCTTCTCGCCGCGCCACAGATAGACGAAGACCATAAGCCCGCGCGCTTCTGCAATGTTTGGATCAAGCGACAGTGCTTTTTCAAACGCTGCCTCGGCGCGCTCGAAATCTTTTTCATCGCCTAAGCCTTTGAGAACGCGATTGACATAGCAAGCGCCCAGACCATCGTGAGCGAGCGCGAACGATGGGTCTAGTTTAACGGCGCGCTCGAAATGCTCGATTGCCGCGTTGCAATCTTCGCGCGCGATTGTGCGGAAGATGAAGCGACCGAAAAGATCGCGCCCGCGCAAATATTCCTCGTAAGCCGCCGCGTCACGGGTCGCAGGGCGCGCAATCTTCTCTTGCTCATCATGCGTGAGTTCCAGACGAAGCCCGTCAACTATGCGCTGAGCAATGGTATCCTGAACGACCAGAATGTCGCTCGCGGCTGCGTCAATGCGGTCGCTCCAGACTAGGTCGCCGGAGTTTACGTCGAGCAATTGGGCGGTCACGCGGAATCGTTCGCCCGCGTGTATGAACCCTGCTGCGAGCACTGCGCTCACGTTCAACTCTCGCCCGGCATCGCGCGGGTCTATCGGTTGTCCCTGATACTTCGCTATGACGGAGCTTGGCCGCACAACCAGAGAGCGCAGGCGCGCAAGCTCTGTAATCACAGCATCGGCGAGAGAGAATTCGTAGAAGCCGGACGCGGGATCGTTGCTCAAATTTTTGAAAGGTAAGATTGCGACAGACTTCTTCTCGCGCTCACCCATACTCGTCATTGGAGTCTGATGAATCTCCTGCGAAGTATGAGGCGAGGATGCGAGCCGCTCGCTCGTGTGCTCCGTCTGGTCCGACGATCTAATGCTCTTGAACCAGCGCATGGCGCGCGAGACAGCGCCTGTGCCTGAAAGGTGGCGTGGTGCGCCCGCTGCTCCGGCCACAAGCTGCGCGTCCGGTGCTGAGACTTCCTGCAAGACTGCCTTCAAATCGTCACGAAGCTCTGCGATCTTTTGATAACGGTCGCGCGGCTCTTTCGCTAACGCGCGGTCCAGAATCTGTTGCAGTCGCGGCGGGACGTATCCGGGCCGAGCTTCGGCCAACAGCTTCGGCTGATCGTGCAGAACAGCGTGGCGCACGTCTATGCTCGTCTTGCCGCGAAAAGGCCACGTGCCTGTGAGCAGTTCATAAAGAAGAACGCCTGTGGAGAAGATGTCTGCGCGCGAGTCAACGCGGTCGCCGCGCGCTTGCTCAGGCGCTGCGTGCGTGGGCGTGCCGTAGGGAACGCCAACTTCGGTCAACTGTGTTTGATGAATACCTTCGGTCTTCGCCACCTCTTCGTCCAGAAGTTTGGCGAGGCCGAAGTCTAAAACCTTCGCCTGGCCTGAGTCTGTGACCACCACGTTGCCGGATTTAATGTCGCGGTGAATGATGCCGCGCGCGTGTGCTGCCGTAAGAGCGTCAGCAACTTGAATGGCAATCAGGAGCGCGCTCTTTAGTTCGAGCGGACGCCCGTTGACTAGCTGGCGAACATTTCGCCCCTGTACATACTGCATCGCTATGAAGTGAATGCCGTTCACCTCGTCCATGTCGAAGATTGTACAGATGTTCGGGTGATCGAGAGAGGAAGCAAGCCGCGCCTCGCGCTCAAAGCGTTTGAGGTTTGCCTCTTTAACAGTCAATTCCGGCGGAAGTATTTTGATGACGACCGTGCGCCCTAGCTTCGTGTCAACGGCCTTATAGACTTCGCCCTGCCCGCCTACGCCGAGCTTTTCCATTATACGGTAGTGTAGAAGATTTGAGCCAATCATCAGTTGATGAAAGGAGCGAGTTAGAAAGTTTCCCCTTGGCGAAAGAGACGGCTGTTAGGCTCGGAATACGATCCGGCTGTTTTTTCAGCCTACGAGAGCATCCAGAATGAAGCATGTTTATATCTCAAACATGGCTGTCACTTCAATCAATTCCAGGACGGTTAGAGACAAATTATGGAATCAAGATACTTTAGAACGCGCAGAGAGAGAGGAAGATTCGTCACCACGTTTCAAAAAGTGGTCCGCGTAAAGTTTGCCCTGAATAATTCACTTGAGCGAGCGAAGATTGCTATAAATGCGTATGGCAGGAGCACGTTTGAACAGCGTGCTCCTGCCATTTAGGGGTGAGGGAAGCTTTATTCTGTCTTTTTGTGAAACCCGGCCTTTAAGCCGGTGGGAGTAAAGAGATGCGCCCGGCATCGGTTCTGCAATCTGAAAAAAAGCAGGCTCAGAGGGCATAAAGGAACTGAGCCTGCCGAAGACGATCCAAATATTTTGGGAGCGGACCGAAAAGATAAATTACTTACTGCGTTTGCAACCTGTTTCGCTATAATGGCTCGGCTTACAAATAACTGCGGGAGAGTCAAAAGCTGCCTCCCACAAAGTTAACTGCTATTCTTATGCCAGAGTCTTGACTTCAGGTGTGACTATAGCAAGCAAAGGAATTAAACTCTTAGCTGCGTGTGAGATAACATTTCAGGACCACAAACGAGCACCGGAGCTTTTTGGTTTTTAGATAAGCTCAATCGTATCAGGACTGATATAGCTGAATATCAAATCTGATAGTTTGAGACAAGCGACTACTGAGAGCCGAGACTGACGTGAAGCCGAACTTGACTTTCTTAGCTGGGCCATTGAAGGGGACTGTCTTCGAGTTGACCGGAGACGAGGTCTCAATCGGGCGCGACGTAACAAACTTACTCACCATCAACGACAGGTCCGTTTCTCGCCAACACTGCATCATTAAGCAAGAGAACGGGCAGTTCAAGATTACGGACCTGGACAGCCACAACGGAACTTTCGTTAATGACACTCCGGCCAAAGAGCAGGTGCTCGAACACGGCGACCGCATTCGCGTAGGAGATTCTCTCTTCCTCTTTCTTCTGCGAGAGGAGGAAGAGTCGCAAGGCTCGGACGACGTAGGCTTCGATGACGGAACGATACTGGCCGTCTCTACGATTCGCTACAGGCTGGAAGATGTTCTCTATTCTATGGCGCGCGATTTGAGCACGCTCATAGAGACGGGAACTGCAATCAACTCTATCAGGTCTCTGAAAGAGTTGCAGAAGCGGCTTTTGGAATCGCTCTTTGAGATCGTTCCGGCTGAGCGCGGCGCAATCCTTCTTCTGAATGAAAGCCTTGACAATCCAACTTCTGTATTTGCGCTCGAAAGATTCCCTGGCGCGAGCGTGTCGCTTAAGGTGAGCCGCACGGTCGCTGAGCAAGTGATGACAGAAGGTGTTGCGATTTTAAGCAACGACATTGTTGATAGCGACGTGTTCAGTAAGTCCGAGAGCCTGATTGCATCAAAGATTCACTCGCTCGTCTGTGTGCCGCTCACGCTGCACAAGAAAGTTACGGGCATCATCTATCTGGACACGACAAAGCCGGGCGGCGTCTTCAACGAAAGCCATCTGCGACTTGTTACGGCGATTGCCGGCATGGCGTCGGGCGCTCTGGATAACGCGCGACATCTGGAATGGCTGGAAGCGGAGCGCCAGCGTCTTCAAGAAGACTTTCAGATAGAGCACAACATGATTGGCGAGAGCAAAGCCATGAAGGATGTCTATCGTTTCATTGCGAGGGTTGCGCCGACCAATTCCACAATCCTGATTCACGGCGAATCCGGCACGGGTAAAGAGTTGGCCGCGCACGCCATACACCGCAGCAGCCCGCGAAGAGAGAGATCGTTCGTGGCTGTAAACTGCTCCGCAATCCCTGAGACTCTGCTCGAAAGCGAACTCTTCGGCTACGATAAGGGCGCGTTTACGGGCGCGTTCACGCAGAAGAAGGGAAGGCTCGAAATAGCAGACGGCGGCACACTCTTTCTGGATGAGATAGGCGAGATGTCTCCGCAGTTGCAGACAAAGCTACTGCGCGTTATTCAGTCGCGCGAGTTCGAGCGTGTGGGCGGCACGCGCACGCTTCACATTGATATTCGCATTCTCGCCGCGACGAACAAGAATCTTGAAGAGGCTATAAAGACGGGCGCGTTTCGACAGGATTTATACTTTCGCCTGAACGTAGTCTCCGTCAGGATGCCCGCGCTACGGGAAAGGCGCGAGGACATATCGCTTCTTGCGAAACATTTCACGGCGCGCTACAGCGAGAAATGTAATCGGCGCGTGACGGGACTAACGCAGGAAGCGCTCGAATGTCTGACCAGCTACGACTGGCCCGGCAACGTGCGCGAGTTAGAGAACGCAATCGAGCGCGCAATCGTCTTAGGCTCAACCGACCGCATACAGCCCGAAGACCTGCCTGAGTTGTTGATAGAGAGAATGTCTTGCACGAATCAGAGCAGCGCCAAATATTACGATCAGGTTAAAGAAGCGAAAAGAGCGATCATCCAGAAGTCTCTTCAGCAATCGCAGGGCAACTACACCGAAGCCGCGCGCCTGCTTGGCATACACCCGAACAATCTGCATCGCCTGATTCGCAATCTGAATCTGAAAGAGAGTAAGTAGTGCCGATTGCGGAATGCGGATTTCGGAATGGAAAAGATTAGGAGGCAGGAAATTGAGTGTCAATAACTCTTCCTGCCTCCTGTTTTTATAAATCCGCAATCCGAAATCAGCATTCCGAAATCGAATTAGTCTTTCGGTGCGTTGTAAACCTGGCGGCTCTGGACTATGTAATCTTTGTCGTCGTATTTGCCGTCGCCGTCAACGTCAACCTTGACGACGAGCTTGTGGGCTTTGCCGTCATGCTTGTCGCCGGGCTTGAAACCTAAGCTGTACTGGTTGCGCAACAGGGCGTTGATTGAGCCTAGAACCTGCGGCAGTTCTCCCTCGAAGGTGACTGGATAATAAGCGCCGCCGCTCTCTCTAGCGAACGTCTTCATTGTGTTGTCTGCTTGCAGAAAGGTCATGCGGTCAATTGGAATGCCGCGAATGTTCGTGCCCTGAGACGGGTCCATCAGGTCTCCGTACTTCTTTACGAAGAGTTGCCCCGTCCCGATGATGTAGATTGGAATGCCCGCGTTCTGAACGATTTTGCGCGCCTGATCCATATTGATTTTGCTGAACGTGTCCAGCCCGGAGGCGATTAACAGCACCGCTCTGCGGCGATTACTGGGGACTGCGACCATGCCTGAGTAGTCTGCCGTTCGCTCTTTCGCATTATCCAGAACAACGGCGTCACCACGGCCTCCCACGA
The DNA here is from genome assembly GCA_003222945.1 of Acidobacteriota bacterium. Taxonomy (GTDB): domain Bacteria; phylum Acidobacteriota; class Blastocatellia; order Pyrinomonadales; family Pyrinomonadaceae; genus QHXM01. The sequence goes on along the minus strand of QHXM01000091.1, from coordinate 8,133 downwards.
GCGTCAGCTTCAAAGCATCGTAGAGGTTGCTTTCGCTGAACGCCGGCGAGTTGCGCAGCAGCAGACTGACCACTTGCTGTATGCGACTCGGATCGTTTGTGAAATCTGTGAGCGGTGTGGGGCGCATATCGTAGGCTATGACCGAGACATAATCCTGCGGCTTGATGAACTGCGAGAGGAACAAGGCCGCAGGCTTTATGACCTCGTATATTCCGGGATCGAACCCACCGCTGCCGTAGGAGCCTAAAGTCTCCGAGAGCTTGCTGTATTCGACAACCATCGCAACTGTGATGGGTGCGTCGGGCGTGTCGAAGTTTGTAATCTCTCGCTGCTCGCCGTCCTCGAAGATTGCGAAGTTCTCCCTCTTCAAGCCCGTCACGATCTGCTTGGTCTTTTTGTTATAGACGACGGCGTCAACGTTCACCAGGTTGGTAGTGACCTTGACGGTCTCGGCCTCCTGCGGCTTGCCGATGATGTCGGGCGGGAGCGGCTCCTCGCTCTTTTGATTAGGGTCCGGGCGCTTGTTCTTCTTCTCAGTTGTGCTCGGCGGTTGGCGTCTGGATTGAGCCAGTAGATTCAGATTGCCCACCACGCCGAGCGCGAAGACGAGCGCCAGAGCGAGAAGAGAAGTGTACGGGCGGAAGAGTATGCGATTCATAATAAAATCCTTTGTACGTCAGAGGGCTTTTGAGGATAATTCCAAACTCTGTAAAAACAGATTCTAGGCGCTAACAAAGCGCATGGTCAAGATAGAGAGGTTAGATGCCTAAAAGCAGTAGGCAGTTGGCAGGTGAGTTTTAGCCCATCAAGCAAAGGGATATCAATAAACCGTTCAGCCTATCAAACCTTAACCGACTGCCAACTGCCTATTATCTTGTTCCGCCCATGGCTTCGGCCTCTATGACAACGTCGTAAGAGCCTGTGTTGTCGCTAAGGTTGCCTTCGTTGACGCCAAGAAATAGCACGCCGTCGCGCTGGGCTATGAACTCGCGGCGCTGGCCTATGAAGATAAAATCGTCGTTGTCGTCGCCTATGACGGCTATGAGCGCGCCCGTCGGATATGAGCGCATCAGTTTGTCGTTGTCAGAAATTGCGGGTACGCCTGCCGGAGTGGAGACGCGGCCTCCGCCCAAGTTGACGCGACCCGAAGCGGTAATGCGTATGCGCTGACCCTTTCGGACCACCAGACCGCTGTTAGTCCAGCCGTTGGCGGCGTTGTCGCCGCGCACATGCGCGTTGATCTGGAAGAAGGTCGGAGACGAAGACGGGGAAGTTTGTGTCCGGCCTCCTGTCGGCTGCGAGATTGTATCGTCAGGCTCTTGCTGCGTTATGGGCGGTTGCTGAACGGGCGGGCGCGTTGTCGTAGTTGGCTGCGAGATGGGACGGCTGTTGCTGGTCTGCCCGACGTTGTTGTTGGCGACGATGGGCGAGCCTGCTGCCGAATCGAACTCTATGGAGTCAACGTCCTCCATGTAGATCGTTATCTGGCTGCGGCGACCGCGCGAGCCTGAGCCGACGAGCACTATGAACTGCTGATCTTTGAAGCCTATGATCTGGCCGCGAATAACACTGCCGTCCTTCAGGCGAATCGTGTCGGCCAGTGCTCCGACGCTGAGCGTCAACGCGAGTATGATTGCGGCGAGCGGGGCAAATGTTCTTCTATACATGATTTCTCCTCTAGGGGTTTCAGGGCGATAGGCTGTTATCGGCCTTCGGCATATGCGACGTTTAGCAAAGACGCGCCTGCTTTGGCAAGCGGGGAAGAGAGATGGTTCTGCCGATTGATGCGCGAAGTGTTGCGAGAGGTTGCTTCTTTGAGGCTAAGTATGGAAGTTGGAGAGTTCAGGAATAAGCCTCGTTCGTGTTAAAAGATTGTGGAATTTAGAAGAGAGGGAATTATATGCAGCGTCTATCACAGACTATTAAAATCGTTCTACTTTGCCTGACTCTAGCTTTCAGCGCTCAGGCTCAAAAGAGCAGAAAGCATAGAGCGTCAAAGCGAAGAACAACACACTCGCGTCAGAACGTAGCCACGACTTCGGGCGAATATGTTCCAGTTCGCAAGTACGATCCCAAGAGAAATGCGGACCAGGATATTAAAAATGCTGTCGTCGAAGCCAGGCGAACGGGCAAGCGCATTCTTTTAGAAGTAGGCGGCGAGTGGTGCATCTGGTGTCACATCATGGACGAATACTTCGAGAAGCACACGGACCTTCTCTCATTCCGCGAAAAGAATTTCATAATGGTGAAGATCAACTACAGCGACGAGAACAAGAACACTCAGGTACTCTCGCGCTACCCGGAGATACCGGGCTATCCGCATATCTTCGTTTTAGACAGCAACGGAAAATTCCTCTACTCGAAGAACACGGGCGAGCTTGAAGAGGGCAGAGGCTACAACCTTGAAAGGTTCATGGCGTTTCTGAAAGAGTGGTCGCCGCAAACGAACGGGAGCGCGAAAAGATAGGAGGCCGAGAGCAGTAGGCACAGGGCGGTAGAAGGATGAGCGAGTGCTTTCTCTTTTACTGCCCGCTGCCCCTGCTGACTACTTCCTATTCTTTCTCACTAGCGACTTAAAGATATTGGCGTGATGGTCAAGCCTTTCACTCTAAGTAGCCCGTGACCCGCGTACCAGACGCGAAACTCGAATGAAGAGTTGAGCGATTGCCAATCCTCCACAGAAAATCTGTACTTGAATATTCCCTGATTCACACTCGAAGGCGGAAGGTCTTCGGCTCCTACCTCTACGACGCCCGGGCTGTAAACAATATCGAATCGTCCGACCCTTGAATCAACTGTTGCGCTCGACTCGTAATCAAGCGTCACCTCGTAGAGTCCCGCCAGCAACTTAACATACGGACCGAAAGTGAGAGTGCCCGCGCCATCCTTTTCCGTTGCGACTCTGGTCAATCCATCAAGCGTTCCAAGATTGCTCGGCAACTCATATGCGCCGAACTGGATTGAACCGTTCGGCACAGGCACTAGCAGAACTGCGATAATACCTACGCCCAAAAACGCAGCCCACACTTTGCCGAGCCAGGCATTTGCGCCGCGCTGCCATATCCAGCCAGTGATGATTAGAAGAAATCCTGCGAGAACGGCAACATAGTTTGCAGGATGTTTAAGATAGACATTGAAATCCTTGAAAGAGGGAAGCAGGAAAACGAGCCGCGTGCTCTCGAAAAAACTCCTTGAGGTCCACACGGCGAATCTTTGGTTAAGCAGAAAGCTATCGTTGAATATCCACTTCGCTGCGTACCAAGATTGCAAGATGATGCTGCCTGCGCAGAGCAATTCGAGAAGCAGTCTGTTTCGCCTAAGAAGATATTTGATTGTGAAAGCTAGCGGGAAGACCCAGAGCGCAACTACGGTCCAGAAGAATCTTCCGGGGAAAGTAAAGCCTCCGTACCATGCTGGATGCACGGCGTTCGGCAGAAGAACGGACAGATAGAGCAACGCAAGCAAAGCCGCTCCACGCCAGTTGGTTCGGACGAGCGGAACTACTCCGACCAATCCCAGCAGAAGCAGAGGCTGCTCCATGAACATTCCCTGCGACTGATCCCAGTGAAGGCCGAGGAAGATCATCAAGTTGTCTTTAATATTAAGATAGACGCTGTCGCTCGCATACGCCCCCATGAATTTTCCGAAAGCGATGCGGTTGTAGATGAAGAGCAAGGAGAAGAAGACGACGGCGACTGCCGCCGCGAACAGATAATGACGAGTGCTCTCAGGCATTCGCTTTGACTTTGCTTCCGCGTAAATGTGCGCGAGCAACAGCAGGACGGCAGGAGCGAGCAGGCGAACGTGCAGCCAGGGAAGAAAACCTATCAGGAAACCTATCCAGAGATTTGTCACAAGTGAGAGGGGCTGCTTGTATCTGCCGTAAAATCTTCCGAAGATTTTCTCCGCCACGTAGAGAATGATCGCGCCGCCCAGAAGGTCCGGGTAAATCTGATTGCTGGCGGCAGTAAAGGGAAGCCCGATGCCCAGAGTAAAAGCAAGAATTACGGACCAGAGCCTTGACCCGGTTATTTGAAACAGAACCTTGTAGAGCAGGAAAGGCCAAAGACCTGCTAGCAAGGCCATGAATATTTTTGCCCCCGTCACTCCTGCAATCGCATACGGGATGGCTAAAAGAAAAGGCAGTCCAGGATTATGACGGCTATACTGGTTCTGCACATGCCACGGCATCTGTTCCGGCACGTAGAGTTTCATCTTGATCGCACGCTGAACGGGCGTATCAATCATGTAATTGTTCAAGACTCTCAGATCGTGATCCCTGACAATCGAATCAGCCACCAGAAGGTAATGCGGCTCGTCGCCCGTGATCGTGTACATCTCTTTTGACTGCCAATAGACGGCAACAGTGATATAAAGAATTACAGGCACTGCCAGAAGCAGTTCGATAGGAAGTTTTTGTAAGAAGAGAACTGTGCGTTTCATTAAAGGCGACACTGGCCGAAGATGATAGAGCATATATTCGCACAAGATAAGCTGGAAGCGTGAGATTGAGTGAAGGGAACTGAAAATAAGAAGCGGCAGGATTGATCTCCTGCCGCTTCATTAAAACTTTGGTGGAGACGACGGGACTCGAACCCGTGACTGCGCGTTGCGAACGCGCTGTGTTCCCAGCTATACCACGTCCCCTAAAATCCTTTTCATCGTTGCCTGCGCACGTCTGTAGTATCGCGGGCTTTTACCTCTATTAAGATTACCATAACTCGGCGTAAGTGAATGGCAATTTGGACACAAAAGCCGAAGATTTATCTCAGCGTTGTTTAGGCAATCTCCATCAATATGATCTATGGTCAAAGGAACTTTCCCGGTTACGGGATTGCGCTCTTGCCAACCACATTGTTGACATCTCTCTCCGCACTTCTCAATAAAGTAGCGGCGAATGTGCTTTGAAATAGCCGCTGCTCCGGCCACCCCTGTCTCTAATCCAGCTTTCCAGCGTTCAATATAGGCTCGATACTGCGCCTCCATCTGACATCTATTACTGCAATAGATGGCGATGTAATCCTTAACAGGATTAGGGCAGATTCGACAAGCTCTAGGCTTTCTAGGTCTCGACATAGGCAACCTTTATTATAACTCAAATTGCCTAATATCGAACGCGGCGCTCTGCCAAACTGAGCTACTGCCCCAAAGAACGAAATCAGATGATAGGGAGAGTGCAAGGTTAGTGTCAAGGCGTGAGCACTTAGACCGGCAGGAGCTTTGCGTTCAACGAGCGCACCCGTTCAAGTCCAACTAGCTTTAGTGGCTTCAATCGCCTCTTCGAGTTTTTCAACCTTTCGCCCGCCGCCCTGCGCCATGTCCGCACGTCCACCGCCGCGACCTTCAATCATCTCGCACGCCGCTCGCATGAGCGCGTTCATGTCGCCCGGAGCGTCCGCAGAGCGCGCGAAGACCAGACGCGCCGCATCCGTGCTGCGCGAGCCTAAAAGCGCAACAGTTTTCACGTGAGCGATTAGCGCAAGCGCGAGCCTTTTCAAAGTCTCTGCGTCCGCGTTCTCAAAGACTCGAGCGCAGAGTTTTATATCATCTTTGAGCGTGATTGCTTCCGTCCACATCTCTTCGGCTTCAACGCGCGCAACTATCTCTTCCATGTCGCGCACGCGCCGCACGAGTTGTTTGTTCTCTTCCAGTAGGCGCGCGACGCTCGAAGCCGCGTCGTCTCGCCCTATGCTGAACATGCTTGCTATGTTACGCGCCGCGCGGTTCACACGGTTGTAATCTGCCAGAGCACGAACGCCCGCTACGAACTCTATGCGCGTCATCCCCTTCGCGCGTTCAAACGAGCGCACGGCTATCAAGCCCACTTCACCCGAAGCACGCGCGTGTGTGCCGCCGCACGGCGTCAGGTCAAACCCTTCAATCTCTATCAATCTTAGTTCGCCTTCGCGCTCAGACTCTTTTCGCAAAGGAAGGTTTGCTGCCTCATCTCTCGTCACATTGAGAATGCGAATGGAGCGGTCTTCCCAGATGATACGATTGGCAAGCTCTACAGCCCGCTCAATCTTCTCTTCTGTGGGATTATCGAGCGCGACATCAATCTCCGAATATTGCTCAAGCATACGAAAGCCGCGCGTTTCGGCTCTGAAGAGATTGACGAAAGCCTGCGACAAGATATGTTGCCCCGTGTGCTGTTGAATGTGGTCCATGCGGCGAGGCCAATCAACCTCTCCTTTAACCGCGTCGCCGACTTTCAGATTGCGTCCCTGCAAGACGTGAATCACGCCTTCGTCTTCCATGTCTATGCACTCGACTACGCGCACGCCGTTAAGCACGCCCGTGTCGCTCGGCTGTCCGCCACCCGTTGGATAGAAAGCTGTGCGGTCCAACGTGACTGCACTCCAACCGCTGACGCGCTCCGTTATGGACGTAACGCGCGCTTCAAACTCCGTCAGGTGTGAATCAGTGTAGTAGAGACGTTCCGTTGCGCTCATGTTTTAGTAGAAGGTAGATAAAATTTTCAGAGACTTAAAACTAGACGACGTTTACCTCAAGCGTCAAGAGCTATTACTTCTTTGACACCAAAGCTCGGAACGCAGATAATCCGCGCGCGTCCCGTAAATCTAAAGCTTTGCTGTTTCTTCTAATTCTGTTCTCTCGGAGTCATCGCCATGATTCGCCGTTTCTCAACTTTCACTTCTCGCGCAGGCTGCGCGCTCGCATTCAGATGCCGAAGTGGTCGCCCGGTCGCTATTCAGTCTTTGACTTCGCAATGAACGTTCAGGAGGTTCAAGCGGCGGCTGGCATCTGTCGGCCAAAAGAAAGATGCGACATGGCTGCAAGAGCAGTCACGCGGCTGGACGATCAGACGTGGCGCGTCAACCTTATGGGAAGCAAGAGTCTGACGCTCACTTACAAAGTCTTCGGCAACGATTTATCGGGAACATTCTCGCAACTCGATGAGCGCCACGCGACCTTCAACGGCGGCTCCGTTTTCATGTACATCGTAGGTCATAAGCCTGACCCTGTGAAACTCTCGATTGATGCGCCGCGCGCGTGGCGCATCATTAACGGAGCGAGCGCTGCGGGTGCGGACCAGCACGAATTCAGTTTCCCGAACTACGACATAATGATTGACACGCCAACGGAAATTTCTTCAGATTGGACGATTGCTGAGTTCAAGCTTGACGGCAGGACCTATCGCGTCGTCGTGCATTCGTTAGGTGACGAAGGAGGCAAGCGCCCGCAGCTTGTTCGTGACCTTGAAAAGATCGTGCGAGCGGAAACACGTATGTGGGGCGCGCCTGAGTTTGACACTTATACATTTCTCTTTCACTTTGCTAACGACCAGCATTCGAGCGACGGCATGGAGCATCTTGTCTCAACGGACATAATAGAGCCGGGCACGCTTGCTGACCCCAGCACCTACGAAGACACGCTCGAAGCAGCCGCACACGAATTCTTCCACGTTTGGAACGTAAAGCGCCTGCGTCCTCTTGAACTTGGTCCATGGGATTTCACGCGGCCTGTTGCGACGCGCGGGCTTTGGGTGGCCGAAGGCATCACGGAATACTACGGCGAGTTGATGCTGCGCCGCGCGCGACTTTGGACCGACGAGCAAGCGTTGAAAAGGTTCGGCGACATAATCAACGCAATTGAGAACAGTCAGGGGAGTAGTCTCATGAGCGCGGAAGAGTCTTCAATCGTCGCGCCCTTCATGGACGGTGCGGAGCATGTGCAGCGAACGAATTTGAGCAATACTTCCGTGAGCTACTACTACAAAGGCGAAGTGATAGCAATCGTGCTTGATCTGTTGCTAAGAGGTAGAACAAAGGGGCGCATATCGCTCGACGACGTGATGCGGCGGGCATACGAAGAGCTTTACCTGAAGAGTCCGAACGCGACTTATTATCTGCGCGGTCGAGGCTACACTAGCGAAGACTTCGAGCGCGTAACGTCAGAGGCGGCGAGGGCGGACATGAGCGATTTCTTCAAACGATACGTCAGGGGCGTCGAAGTGCTTCCTTACGATGAAGCTTTAAGAAGCGTTGGCCTTCGACTCGTGCGCGAGCCTTCTCGCAATCCTACGGTCGGCGTCAATACAGATTTTGATGAGCCGCAAGCCATGAAGATCAGGAGCGTGCGCGAACATTCGCCTGCCGAAGAAGCCGGACT
>QHXM01000207.1 GCA_003222945.1 Acidobacteriota bacterium | reverse complement strand
GCGGATAGACGCGACCAAGCGGGTCTGTCTGGAATAGGCGGTCGCGCCCGGCGGTGCGGTTGATGGGGCGCTCGGAATCGTAAGCGAGGGTGAGCATGTTGTTGCCAAAGACGCGCCCGTTGTAGAAGAAGCTCAAGCGGCGTCTGACATTGCCCTCTTCACCATGCAACGAAACTTCCGGCACGGCCTTGCCTACAGTTATCTCAGCCATGCCGACCATGATTGTAGGTCTCATCTCTGGCGTGATACGAACGCTCGCGCGAGTTTCCGATTGCCCCGCAAGCGCGTGAAGCTTCGCCTCTCCGGGAGCGCCTGAGCCTATGAGCTTCAATGTCGCTTCGCCGTTTTCAAGTTGAACTATAACTTGCGCCTGCGGCTGATTGCTCTGTTCCGGGTTGGCTTGCGGCGCATCGCCTCTATTCAGGCTCGCGGCATTACTAAGTTTCACCTGCTTGCGCGCCTCTTCAGGTTTCACTTCCGAAGGAGTGGCGTTCATCTTGAGCAGTTGACCGAGAGAAGTCTCAACCGCAACTTGATCGTCAAGCGCAGGGTTGTTCCACTGGTCGAATGCGCGAACGTGAAGCGTCACAAAGTTTCGCCCGCCCGACTGCACTTCTGTCGCATCCGTCACTATCTCAAGACGACGCACAGGACCGCGACCTATCACGGTTATCTCTTGCGATTTTCCGGGCGCTCCCTGCGGACCGATGGCGGTCACGGAGACGCGATTTGGTCCGGGACGAAGATTGATGCCTACGAAAGAGAAGGTCGAGACGTTGTTCTTCTGATCCATCCGGCTCGTGCCAATGTTTTGATCAGAGATTTGCTGGCCGTTGACCGCTAATTTAACTGTCCAGTTCAAAGCGACTCGCGCGTCCAACTGCATCGCGGGCGACATGACGACCGAGTTTGCTTCGGGCGAAAGAATACGCACCTCGCCCGGAGGAACTGCTTCAAGCGTTTCGTTCGTCGTCATCTCGTACTTACCGGCAGCGGTCGGCGTCGCAGCATTCATCAACGCTCCAGAACTGCTAGCGGCTGCTCTTGCGGCGTTCACAGCGCCTGCTTTGTCAGAAGTAGTCTTCGAAGCTTTCGCGCTCGCATCTGTCTGCGCATCCTTGTCATTCTTATCGTTTGCGCTCTTTGATGAGAGCGAAAGCTTCGCATCATTTGTGCGAATGAGCGCAAAGTTCTGGCGAAGCAGTGCGCCTCCGCCGAGCGGCGTGCGAAGCAGTCGCGTCCAGCTACGACCCGCAACCGTTCCGCCATCCGTCAAAGCGTAACCTTGCGGGATGCTGACAGGATCAAGCGAGATGACCTGCGGACCATCGCCCAGAGCCGGAAAGTTGTAGAGACCTTGCGAATCCGTGACGACCGATTGCCCGTTGTTTAGATAGAGACGAACGCCAGCGAGCGGCTCATCATTGCTATCGAAGAGGCCGTTGCGGTTCACGTCTTCAAAGACGCGGCCTACTAGAACCTGCTCTGTGGAGAAGACTCCGCCGCCAACCAGAACAGACGCACGCGCTGGCTGCGTTTCGGTCCGGTCGCCCGAAGCGAATGCGCCCGATGCTACGGCCATGTTCTCCTGATGACCTTCGTGCGCGTTAGCGCCGATGCGAACGCGATAGAGAATGCGAACGGTCGTGCCGTGCTGAAGCGTTCCCAAGTGGAAGGTCAATTGATTGCCGCTGACATCAGGCTCGACCACGTTATCAAGCGCATTGCCCGTGCTTATTCTTCCTGTGCCTTCCGCGTAGTGGAAAGATTCGGGCAGAAGGTCTCGCACCGTAACATCATTGATAGGCGCGGCGGTCGGGTTGTTGACTTCGACTCTGTAAGTCAGGGTGTCGCCTACGCTTGCGCGCGGTTTGTCAACGACCTTGTTTATCTCAAGCCCGCGCTGCTCAAACATTGGAATGTTGAGAGCGACGGCTGCAAGATCGTTAATCTCAATTGGATCGTTCGTCAACTCGAAGCTTCCGGGCTGCGCAAGAGATTGTCCGTCGAGCGCCCTCACACTCATAACGAAGAATCCTGTGCCCGTCGGATGAACTGAGAGTTCGAGCATTCGCGTGATGTAGCCGGGCGCTGTGACCTTCATGAAATAGCGCGAAGGCGAGCCTACGCTTCCCAACTGTTCCGGCAACATTGCGAAACTGAAGTGGCCTTTCGCGTCCGTCGTGTAAGGGTTCGTGTTCTGCGTGTTCGGCTCAAAGCCCACGCCTGAAGGAATCTGCAAGAGGCTAGAGCCTGTCTCATCAAGAAGGATGCCTACATTCGCGCTTGAAATCGGCGGCGCGACCTCGCTCAAGCGAACTTCTACGCGACGAACGTTAAGCGTTCCTTCATCAGAGTCAGCAGCGTCCGTCAGGTTTTTATCTTCCAGACGAAGGCTTGAGGAAATGTAATCAACGCCAGTCGGCAGGTCGTCGCTCAAGAGAACGTTTCGAGCCATAACGTCGCCGCTGTTGCGGAAGGCTATCGTGTAGGTGAATGGATTGCCGGGGCTGACTGTGGCCTGCGGGTTGTTATTGACGAGTTTCGTAGGCGGCAGGCTCGGATTATCCGGCGAAGTCAGACGCGCTCCTTTTCCGACAGTGTTGATGATCGTTCCTTCGTCTTCACCGCGACCGTTGACGGCGTCAACGACGTTCGAGCGCGCTGCGAGATGAATCGTGATGTTGCTCTGCGGCTGTACATCACCCGTTTGAAGAACTGCCAGAACGTTTATGCACGCGCCTGCTTGAACGCGCGGCGAAAGAGATTGATTGACCGTTAGAGCAACGTCAGAAGATGTGATCGTTCCGCTTGCGTCCGTGTCGAAGTAGAGAGCGCCGAGCGTTGAGGGGGCGTTCACTTCCGCGCGAGTGATCGTGTAAAGGTCCGGCGTGTTGCCTGTGTTGCAGATGCGGAAGACGCGCGTGAGAGTTTCATTCGGGCCGACCGTTGATGAAGCTTGAGTCTCGTCCGGCGTGACCGTGAGAGTTGAGACCGCAAGGACTGTGACGGTGATTGTCGGAGAGATGGTCGAAAAGCTTGTGCCTGTTTCGTCCGTGTAGATTGCTTCTGCGTGGTTGCTTATGTTGACGCCCGCTGTTGGATTCCCCCCGTCGAAAACGCGCGCGAGCGCAGGCAGCGTTCCAGCGAAAATGAGCGCCAGGAGAAGGCTTGCGGCAGCGGCTTTCTTGTGAAGAAAGGGGGTCATAAAAAAAGCAGAATCCAGAAGTCAGGAGTCAAAATTAAACGAGAGTCAGGAGGCAGAAAATCAAGATGAAAGATGTTCGCTCTTACTTTGACTTTCCGCCTCCTGTCTCCTGACTCTTAGGTTTTCCTTGGCGCTGACTGTTTCCTATCAAGCGGGGCAACTGCTTAATGGAAACGAGCCAGCGCCTTGGTTCGTGTTATACCAGCGCGAGGTTGTCAATTACTCGAAGACGCGCGCCTACTTGATCTGGCGTTTGAAACTAAACGTGCCAGTGGCTTGTGGTCCGAGCGACGCGACGGTGTCCTTCAGGAAGTTCGTTGCGGCTGTGACCGCGAGGTTCGTGCTTCCGTCTGTGATCGCTCCGCCGTTCGAGTCCGAAGGATCGTTCGCCGCCGGTGGTCCGAGCACCATCGTAGTGTTCGCGCCCCAGTTGTTTGTTCCAGCGCCGCCATCTTCGGAGATGACGATGTTGGAGGCTGAAAGCGAGACGTTACCGCTTCCGCCAGCAGCAGGTGCGCTCGACACGTTCCGGTAAACGATTGAGTAAGTAATCCACGCACCGGGAACAGGATCGGTTGCGCCGCCAACGCCAGTAGAGTTTGAGACGGTTGCAGTCTTCGTGAGCTGTATGAAGCCCGTATAGACTCGATCAATCGTCTCGTTCCATGAAGTGTTGGTGTTGCCGGAGGTTGCGCGTATGACTGTGTCGTAACCTGTGAGCACAGTCTTTCCTGATGGCAGCGTGACTTCGACGCTGTAGTCTGCCGTCGAGTTAAAGTTGACGCTCACAGGCGGTACGGCATTGCCCGTAGCGACGCCAGCGTTGACCACAGTTGTCTGAACTGCGCCCACTGTTACCTTCACAGTCGCTCCTGCGGGGAAACTCTGGACGGTCAGCGTGAATTGGTCGTTGGCATTACCAGTGTTCTGCACAGTGTTCGTGAAGGTCACGATGCCCTGTGCGTTGGTGTTGCCGCCGGGGGCTATGCCAGCGATGCCCGTAGAGACGCTCTTGTTGGTAAAGTCGTCATTCTGCGTCGTGTTGGTCGCGCCGGGCGCGCCCTGCGGACCATTTAACACGTTGCCCGTTATGACGAGCGTCGTCGTGCGAAGGGGCGACGTGGCGTTGATCTGTACGCTGATTGAATTGTTCGCGTAACCAGTGCCTTGCTCTGTAATCGCGTTGGTCGCGTCGCTCGTTGTGATCGTGACGACCATATTGATGTTGGCGCTGCACGCGCTTGCGGCGAGCGAGTTGCCAACGTTGAAGGCGACCTGCGTCGGGTTGGCAGGCTGCGCGGTTGTCCAGACTGCTGTCGTTACGGGGTTGCTGCTGACTGCCGTAGTAGAGAAGAGCGTTCCTGCCGGGAACGACTGTGCGGCCAGAGACGTGCCTGCTGGCACGGGCGCGAAGATGAAAATGCCCGTGTTCGAGCCTGCCGGAGCGTTCGTCAGTGTGACGGACGAAGCCGCACGCAAACCCGTGTTGCATAGTTGCCAGACATAAGTGATGTTCGAGCCGAGCGCGACAGGACCTGCGGGCGCTGTCAGAGAGAGCGACAATTGCGCGTCGTTATCAACGACGGCGCTTCGGTCGCCGCGCGCTTCGCGCTTGCCGTTCACAGATAGCGCGGATTGGGTCAGGACTGTTGCGCCAGCGGCGGCAGCCTGATTATCAAAGTTTGTTCCGGCTGAAGTGTTGCCGAGTCGAACGTCAATGACGCTGCCGGCAGCCGCAGCATTGCTCACGTTGACAAGAACAACAACGCTTATGCTTGCGTTCTGTGCCATGCTTGGAGAGCTTGCGTCAGCCGCGTTGATTACTATGTCCGTGCCTGCATCGTAATTGCCGTTGCCGTTGACATCAATGAAGGCTGAAGCAATGGTCGCAGAGCCGCTGGCGATTGTGACGCTACCGGCCTTAAAGAGAACTGTGTCCGAGAAGTTGCCGGTGTTGGTGACCGTAAAAGTGAACTTCACGTTGTTCTGTCCGGGCACGACCGTCGGGTCGCTAGAGCCGTTCGTAACGTCGGGCGTAACCGTTAGTCCTGATACTTTCGAGACGGTGACAGTGACCGTGTTAGATGTTGTGCTGTAGTTGCCGCCGCTGCCGTCTTGATAAACGGCGCTGGCCGTGTTTGAAATGGGCGTGTCGGCGGCTGTTGACTGCGCAAGGGCCTGCGCCGCGAATGCGCAAGTAATCGCCAGAAGGACGATCAGGCGGGCGAGCGCGCCATGTGTAGTCGCGCCTCTAACGCATTTTTTATCTGGGCTTTTCATTCTGGATTCCTCAGCATTAAGAAGGTAGGTAGTGAAGAGATCGGCGGCATCTGAAGGCAAGCTCTCTTGCGGGGCATTGGAGATTGCGCGCGTCCGTCTCATTAACCGAAGGCGGCGCGCTTATTTCACACGCACCTTGTAGGAAGCTTGCAGGCGACCACCGCTTGCGAGCGGGTCCGACCACTCGTAGCGAAGCTGCGTGTACATTGAGACGGGCGCGGGCACTTGCTTCGTGCTTCCGTCCGGCTGCTTCTCCTCGATCATTGGCTGCGAGGAAAAGCTCTTGCCGTTGTCAATGCTATAGACCACGCTGGCGGAGCCATCGGCTGTGGTTGAGCCTGCGACTAAAACTGTGCCGCGCGGAATCTGGCCTACGGCTTTGTAGTCGTGAGCCGACGCGTTGCCGTCGTTCTCGGATGTGATAATCCAGTCGAGCGTCTCGCCCGGATTCACCGTCTCGGCCTTCTCTATGGGGAGCAACTTTTGATCGCGTTCGATTGCGCCGGAAAGAGTGACCTTAACTTCCGGTCGAGCGCCCGCGACCGTTGCACTGCGAAACTGTCTTTGCGCGAGCGCGGCTGCTCCACCTAGAACCAGGAGGCAAAGGGCAACCAGGGGCAGCGCACCTATTCTTATCTTTAACTTTGTCATCGTCTTCTCCTTAAAAATTTCCGCCTCCGAAGGGAAGCGTGTGTGAATGGGTCGGGGCTTTCGTATCAGAAACTTTCAGCGTGTCAGAAACTTTCAGGCCGCAGGCTTTGCGCGTAATCCCATTTCCAGCGCGCGCGCAACTGCATACATGAAGGTGTCAATTGAAACGGGGCGTGGAAGGATTGCTGCGAGGCGCGAGAGCGCGGTCGTGCGCAGAATCTCTGAAGGGCGCTTGTGCAGACCTATTAACGGAACTTGCGGGGCGAGTTCATAGATGGCTTCGATTGCGCTTGAGCCGCCGAAGCCGTGCATGTCCAGTCCGAAGATAATCAGATCGAAACAACCTTCGGTCGCTTCGCGTAGAACGTCCATAGTGTGACGGCACGTCATGGCTTCATGCTTGGCCGCGCGCAGAGCAGCGACCAACTCATTAGCCAAACCCTTGTCATCATCACAAATCATCACGCGTGCCATCCGTTGCCTTACCTTTCCCTTGAACTTTTCGCCGGGCCTGAAACACCTTGACCACACGGGAAGACAAAACAAGACGTGTGCCGCGAGATGGCAAGAGATTATTAGATAGGGCAAATGAAGAGATATTGAGACTTGATAGTTTGAGGAAAGTGTTTTGCCGGAAGAAGAAGAAGGGCTTTCCGTGACAGCTTAGGCTGAAATTTTGTCAGGCGGACTGACGTATTGTCAGTCTTCGGCAGTGAAGCCCGCATGATTGGAAGCCGTCTCGTACTCGCGCAATTTGCGATAGAGCGTGCGCGCAGAGATGCCAAGAATCGCGGCTGTGCGCTCGCGGTTGCCACCCGCTTCCGTGAGCACGCGCATGATGTGTTGACGCTCCAACTCATCCAGCGTCACGGGCGTAGATTGAGAATCAGAAACGAGGGGCTGTCCCTTCTCAACGGCCTCTAATCCATGACCGCCATCCCACGCCAACATCAGTTGCTCTACTTCAATCATGTCTGTGGTTGAGAGCGCGGCTGCGCGCTCAAGACAGTTGAGAAGCTCGCGCACGTTGCCCGGCCATGAATAAGATTCAAGTCGTTTGCGCGCGTCCTCCGATAACGAGAGCGCCGGGCGATTGAATCTGTCACGATAGAGCGTGAGGAAATATTCTATGAGAGCGGGAATGTCTTCGCGCCGTTCGCGCAAGGGCAGTATGTGAAGAGAGACTACGTTCAGGCGATAGAAGAGGTCCGCGCGAAAGCGACCGTCGCGCACGTCCTGTGGGAGAGGACGATTGGTCGCGGCTATCACGCGCACGTCAACGCTCTGGTTGCGCGTAGAGCCTACGCGACGAAAGCGACCCTGTTCGAGAAATTGCAGGAGCTTGACCTGTACGGGAAGCGGCATCTCGCCGACTTCATCCAGAAAGAGCGAAGAGCCGTCGGCAGCTTCTATCAAACCTCGCTTCATTGTGGTGGCGCTCGTGAACGCGCCACGTTCGTGGCCGAAGAACTCCGACTCGAAAAGAGATTCGGGTATTGCGCCGCAGTTGACCGTTATGAGCGGTGAATCGCTGCGCACACTTCTGGCATGAATGAAACGCGCGAGCACGTCTTTACCCGTGCCCGACTCGCCTGTGACGATGACGGTTGAATCAAGACGCGCGGCAGACTCCGCCAGTTCAACAACGCCGCGCATTGCCGCGCTCTGGTAAATGAGCGCGGGCGCTTCATCCTCGCTCGCAGAAGGTTGTCGCACGACTGAGCGCAGACTCGCATTCTGTTTGACAAGCCTTCGCTTCTCGTCTGCCTTGCGAATGACTGCTTCCATCTCGTCTAACGTCGCGGGCTTCGTCAGATAGTCGTAAGCGCCAAGCCGCATCGCTTCAATACCTGTTGAGAGCGAAGTGTCTGCGGTGAG
>QHXM01000206.1 GCA_003222945.1 Acidobacteriota bacterium | reverse complement strand
CGACTTCGACAGACGCGCGGCTTCGACTTGTTGCAGAGCGAGCGAGCGGCTTCATCTACGCAGTCTCGCGCGCTGGCGTGACAGGTGCTCGTCAAGATGTCAGCCGCGAGGCCGAACGGTTGGTCGAGCGCGTGCGTAAATTCTCTAATCTTCCAGTTGCCGTTGGCTTCGGAATTTCAAATGCCGAACAAATTGCCGAAACGTGGCGCTACGCTGACACGGCTGTCGTAGGCTCTGCCCTTGTCGCGGAGATTGAAAAGCTTGGAGACGCTCCCGACCTGGTAAAGCGTATAGGAGAGTTTGTGCGAAAGCTGATCCCTGATAGAGCATAGGCTAAAAAAGATGGCTGAGCCTAAATCGAACCGAACGAAAAAATCTGTAGAGCCTAAAGGAATCAAATCGGGTGCGGCTGTCATACTGGTCCTGCACAGCCCGCGCGAAAAATGCTGGGGCGTGCTCGAAGAGATTAACGCGGCTGGCGTGTTCTTGCGCGCCCTTGATCTGAATGCTTTCGATGATTGGGTGTGGGCGGTCGCGCATGACGAGCCTTTCATGGGATTGTCGGACCTCTTCTTTCCAATGTGGCGGGTCGAGCGTGTTTCAAAGGATGAGAGCGCGGGCGGCGTTCCATCTCTGGCCGAACAGTTCGAGCAGCGAACCGGAAGAAGCATTCAGGATTTTTTCGCGGGCTAAACCAGAGGCTTGCATGATTCGCACTGCGCGTGTTATACCCCGAAGCGCGGCACGATTACTTCACCACCCCTTTGAAAGGATTTGCGCCGCGTTAATTCAAGGCATCGGTCGTTGGATACCACCCTCAACTCCGGTGAAAAAAAAGCAGTTTCATGTGTGAAACGCTGTTCCATTCTCGCGTTGTCTGTGCTATACTGCCTTCCGGTTTGCGATAGCAGGCCGCAAAGACTTTAGAGTTATTCGACACCCGTGAGAAAAGGAGCAGGTTAGGAGATGTTTGTAATGGCAGAAGATAGATTCGGCGCGGATCGCGGGAAAGCGGTCGAGGCGGCGCTGCTTAATATTGAAAAGAAATTTGGCAAGGGTTCGATCATGCGTCTGGGCGAAAGAGAAGTCGCAGACGTGTCTTCGATCTCAACTACATCATTAAGTCTGGACGCGGCAATCGGCATTGGCGGCGTGCCGCGCGGACGTATCATAGAGATTTACGGACCGGAAAGCTCCGGCAAGACTACGCTCGCCTTGCACATCGTTGCGGAAGCGCAGAAGGCCGGAGGCGTTGCCGCGTACATAGATGCGGAGCACGCTATGGATGCCGAGTATGCCGGAAAGCTTGGCGTGAACATTGACGACCTTCTGATTTCGCAGCCGGATTCGGGCGAGCAGGCTCTGGAGATTGCCGAAGCCCTTGTGCGCTCGAACGGCGTTGACGTTATCATTGTTGACTCTGTGGCGGCGCTCGTTCCGCGCGCTGAGTTGGACGGCGAGATGGGCGATTCGCATATGGGCTTGCAAGCGCGCCTTATGTCTCAAGCACTGCGCAAACTGGCTGCAATCATCGCACAGTCGAACACATGTTTCATCTTCATCAATCAGATACGCGAGAAGATAGGCGTCATGTTCGGCTCGCCTGAGACGACAACTGGCGGACGCGCTCTCAAGTTTTACGCATCTTTGCGCCTGGATATTCGTCGCATAGGCTCTATTAAAGACGGTGATCGCGTTGTCGGCAACCGCACGAAAGTTAAGGTCGTGAAGAACAAGGTTGCGCCGCCGTTCCGCGAGTGCGAGTTTGACATAATGTACGGCGAAGGCATCTCGCGCGAGGGCGACGTGATTGACCTGGGCGTTACTAACAAGGTCGTAGAAAAGAGCGGCGCTTGGTTCTCCTACAAGGGCGAGCGCCTCGGGCAAGGTCGTGAAAATGCCAAGCAGACCTTAAGAGATAATCCAGAACTCTTGCAGCGCGTCGAGACGGACGTGAAGGTTGCGCTCGGCCTTCCGGTTCGCGCGGCTGCGACGGAAGAGACGGAAACTTCCGAAGCTTCCGAAAAGGCTACACGCAAAGCAGCGAAATAAGGAAAAAGTAAAAAGGTAAAAGGCAAAAGGAAGGCGGAAACCCATTTATTAAAGATGGCTTCCGCCTGACTTTTGCCTTTTTACTTTTACCTTTTGCCTTACTTCTTTTATTCTCTTCGGCGCGAGATGAACGAGACTATCCTTATAAAGAACGCAGCGCTCGTGACGATGGATGAGAACGATTCCATCGTGGAGGGCGATCTCGTTATTCGCAGCAATCGGATTGCGAGCGTTGGCGAAGCTGCGGACTCCGCCGACGTTGTGATTGATGCGAGCGACTGCGCGGTTCTGCCTGGATTTGTGCAGACGCATGTGCATCTTTGCCAAACTCTGTTTCGCGGCGCGGCTGATGATCTGGCGTTGATTGACTGGTTGAAGAATCGCGTGTGGCCTATGGAGGCTGCGCACACTGCCGCATCTGCAAGAGCTTCGGCGCGGCTCGCCATCGCAGAGATGATTAAAGGCGGGACTACATGCGCGCTTACTATGGAGACGGTCAATCACACGGCTGAGGCTTTTCGCGTAGTCGAAGAGACGGGCTTTCGCGCGACCATAGGCAAGTGCATGATGGACAAAGGCGAGGGCGTTCCCAAAGCGCTTCATGAAGAGACGGAAAACTCCATACGCGAATCGCTCGCCCTTCTTGAAGAGTGGCATGGCAGAGCTAGCGGGCGCATACGCTACTGCTTCGCTCCGCGCTTCGCAATCAGTTGCACGCGCGATCTGTTGACGGAAGTTGCGCAACTTGCGCGCGAGCGGGGCGTGATGGTCCACACGCACGCTTCCGAGAATCGCACAGAGATAGAGATGGTCGAGCGCGAGACAGGGCAGCACAACGTCGCTTACTTAAACTCTGTAGGAATCACCGGACCACACGTCGTTCTTGCTCACTGCATACATCTGGACGATGATGAACTTGAAATCCTCGCGAGCACGAGCACGAACGTTGCTCACTGCCCATCGTCTAATCTCAAATTAGGCTCCGGGATAGCTCCCATCAAAGAGATGCTTGAGCGCGGCATCTCTGTTTCAATTGGCGCGGACGGCTCGCCTTGCAATAACCGCCTGGACATGTTCACGGAGATGCGAACAGCCGCGCTGTTGCAGAAAGTTCAACACGGCGCGGATGTCTTGCCGGCGCAGCGCACTCTTCGTCTTGCGACATGTGACGGCGCACGCGCGATAGGACTTGAGCAGGAGATTGGAAGTCTGGAAGTGGGGAAACGCGCCGACGTGATAATCGTTAATCTTAATTGCCTGCATTCCAGCCCACGCCCTACAGATATTGTCTCGGCAATCGTCTATTCGGCGCAGGCGAGCGATGTTCAGACCGTAATCATTGATGGCCGAATGGTCATGCGCGACCGCGAGCTTCTGACAATGAATGAGCGGCTAGTTATAGAGGAAGCGAACCGTGAAGCGAGCCTTTTGCGTGAGCGCGCAGGTGTTTGAAAGTCTGATGGAAAAGGTTGCAATCGAGCGGCAGGGTCGAATTTTCCGTAGATTTGGCCGGTAAAATAGCTGTGCCAGCTCGAAGGTAGCGGCTGCGGGGGGCGCAATCGGCTTCCGAGCTGGCACGGGCGGGCACTATCGAAGTTCGGGCCTTCGGATGGCTTGTCTTGCGACCGGCTGATGTTTGGTCATCAGCCCCATCCTCAACGCGCGACATTATACACCTGTTAACGAAACTGTCAACGATTTTTTGTGACTAATTCAACAAACCTTTGAGACGGGCAGATTATTAAGCCATTCTCTCGAAGATGTTCTGCCATCTTCTATAAAAAGCCGAGGAAGAATATTCAGTGAGCCTACCCAGATCGAGCGGAATACTTCTTCATCCGACCAGCTTGCCAGGCCGCTTCGGCGTCGGAGACCTGGGCAATGAAGCATATCGCTTCGTAGATTTTCTAGCGGCGAGCGGCCAGAGCATCTGGCAAGTGCTGCCCTTGGGGCCAACAGGCTACGGCGATTCCCCCTATTCGTCCTACTCCGCATTTGCTGGCAACACGCTGCTCATAAGCCCTGAGCGGCTGGTGGAAGATGGGCTGCTTGCGGCATCGGAGATCTCAGATACTCCGACCTTCCCGGAAGAGAAGGTTGATTACGGCAAGGCGATCACGTTCAAGAATGCGCTTATTCGTAAAGCGTTTGAGCGTTTCAAGCTGATGAATGACTCGACCCTTCGCTCATACTTCGAGCATTTCTCTCACGAAGCCTCTTCGTGGCTCGAAGACTACGCGCTCTTTCGTGCTTTGAAAGACGAGCAGGGAGGGAAAGCTTGGAATGAGTGGGACGCAAAACTTGCCAGACGCGACATGTCGGCTCTATCAAGCGCGCGTGAACGCTTACGCGACGAACTTTACGCACAGAAGTTCTACCAGTTCCTCTTCTTCAAACAATGGTCGGCGCTCAAGTCGTATTGCAAAGAGTACGGCGTAAAGCTAATAGGCGACATCCCTATCTTCGTCGCGCGCGATTCGGCGGATGTATGGTCTGGGCCGGAGGAGTTCAAGCTGGACGATCAGGGAAACCCTCTGGTCGTCGCGGGCGTCCCGCCAGACTTCTTCAGCAAGACCGGACAACTCTGGGGCAATCCGATTTACGATTGGGAGCGTATGCGCGCCGAAGGTTTTAGCTGGTGGATTGATCGCGTGCGCGCATCCTTAGAACTCTTCGATATAGCGCGCATAGACCACTTCAGAGGTTTCGTTGCTGCTTGGGAAGTTCCGGGCCGCGATAAGACTGCCGAGCACGGGCGCTGGGTCGATGTTCCGGGAAGAGAACTCTTCGCTGCAATCAAACGTGCTGTTGGCGGTCTTCCAATAATCGCCGAAGATTTGGGCGACATTACGCCGGAGGTTGAAGCCTTGCGAGACCATTTCGAACTGCCCGGAATGCGCGTGCTGCAATTCGCCTTCGGCGGCGACGCAAAGAATATTTATCTTCCGCATAACTACACACACAACGCTGTGGCCTACACTGGCACACACGACAACGACACGGCTGTCGGTTGGTTCGAGAGTCTTACAAGCTCCGAACGAGATGACGCGCAGAAGGAGCGCAGCTTCTGTCTGGATTACCTCAACTCCGACGGCACGGAGATTCACTGGGATTTTATACGCGCGAGTTTTTCGTCTGTCGCTGACATGGCAATCGTCCCGCTACAAGATGCGTTGGGCTTGGGAACGGAATCGCGCATGAATCTGCCAGGCACGACGGAGGGCAACTGGGCTTGGCGCTATAAAGCTGGCGCGCTCAACGATGAGATTACTGCGCGGTTGAAGAAGCTAACGCAACTCTACGGGCGGGAGCATTAACCGGGAGGAGCTATCGTCGGAAGCTCATGGAAAAATCTCTTCTATCCCTTTGCTGTCTAGCAATCCTTCTCTGCTCAGCTTCAATCGAAGCACAGGACATCGTTCAGGGGCTTGAGCCGATTGGACCGGTCAGCAGTTTCACGAAGACGAACGCGGGCGTCACCTTCGACTGTAAGGACGGCTCACAGGTTCGCGTCTCAATCCTCGCCGCAGATCTCATTCGCGTGCGCGCTTCGTTCGGAAAGCTTTTGCCTGCCCGCGATCATTCATGGGCTATAGCCAAAGATAGTTGGGATGCTGTGCGATGGAGCGTGAAAGAGAGTGCTGATAGTATCCACATCTTAACGGATGAACTCGAAGTAGTGGTCCGCCGCTCGCCTCTTCTAATCGAAT
>QHXM01000205.1 GCA_003222945.1 Acidobacteriota bacterium | reverse complement strand
CGTATTCACGCACGGCGTCAATGTCGGCGTCACGCAGGCGCAGAGCAACAACCTGCGTCAGGCTACGGATGCCTTCATAAACTCTCTTTCACAGGGCGGCAACGGAAACCTGCGGCAGCAGAGCGGCTATCAACGCGGGCAGATTGGCGGGCGCACAGCGCTGGCAATTAACCTGTCGAACGTGAACGAAGCTACGGGGCGCAATGAGGTGGTCACGGTCTATACGACCTTGCTTCGCAACGGCGACCTCTTCTATGTGATCTCGGTCGCGCCGCAGAGCGATTACAACAGCTTCCAGGGAGCTTTCCGCAACGTTCTAAACTCGATAAGACTTAACGACTAGAGAAGAACGCGCGCTCCCGTCCGGTCTTCAGTGCGTCCTGAAAAAGAAGCGAGAGTCACTAAGTGGGCTTTCGCTTCTTTTGCATTTCGGGATAATCTAACGTCTGCGATGAGAGAGACTGTCAGACATAGGCGTGTCGTCAAATGGGGATTGATTGCGCTCTCGTGGACACTCTTCGCACTCTTCTTCTCAAGCGAAGCCGTAATCATACGCGCTTATGCAGGAAGGGCGCTCAATCTTTTAGGGACGCTCTCCGCATGGCTCATCTGCGCTTATGCGTGGCTTGCTCTGACTCCGTTTGTTCTATATCTGGCGAAGCGTTTTCCGCTTGAGCGCCGCAGATGGCTAAAGCATTCGTTGACGCATCTTCTTGCGAGCGCGCTCTTCGCGCTTCTGCATCTTGCCCTGTACGTGAGCGTAGCCCTGCGGGTCGCACCCGATGCTAACCAGCAGACTTTTTTCACGGCCTTCCGATCTATCTTTATCACAAATTTTCACTTCGACCTTTTAACTTATTGGTCAATCGTGGGCCTCAGCCACGCGCTAGATTTGATGACGGAGGATGTTAAGCTTGCGCGCCGTATGCTCACGCGCCTCTCGGACCTTCTGCGCAAGAGTCTTGAGAATAATGGCGAGCACGAGGTCGCTTTAAGAGACGAACTGGAATTTCTTGAAAGCTATCTTGAGATTGAGCAGACGCGCTTTCAAGATAGGTTGACGGTTCATATACGTGTTGATCCTGCGGCGCTCGATGCTCGCGTCCCGAATCTTATACTTCAACCGCTGGTCGAAAACGCTATTCGTCATGGCATAGCCCCGCGCGCATCCTGTGGAACAGTGGAGATTCGCGCTGAGCGACAGAACGGGATGATAGAGCTTCAGGTGAGCGATGATGGCATGGGGGTCGGCGGAGCGTCGGTTGAAAGTTTGATGAAGGGCATAGGGCTTTCAAACACGCAGGCGCGGCTCGAACAGCTTTACGGCGCTCAGGCTAGCTTTGAGTTGCGCGAACGAGACGAAGGCGGATTGACCGTCACGATTGCCATTCCCTTCAGAAGCCAGTTCAGCAGAGATGGCGAGGGCTGAAAGTGATGGAAAAGATTCGCACCGTCATTGTTGACGACGAACCTATTGCGCGGCGCGGGATTCGCGCGCAGCTAAAAGAGGAAGCCGACATAGAAATCGTGGCCGAGTGCGGCAACGGGCGCGATGCAATCAAAGTCATCGAAGAGCAAAAGCCGGACCTTGTCTTTCTTGATATTCAGATGCCCGAACTCGACGGTTTCAGCGTGATTGAAGCTATCAACGCAGAGCGATTGCCCGCAGTTATCTTCGTGACGGCTTACGACAAGTATGCTCTGCGGGCGTTTGAGGTGCACGCGCTCGATTATCTTCTGAAACCTTTCGACAACGAGCGTTTCACGAAAGCTTTGGAGCGCGCAAGAAAACAGATTGAGCGCCGAAGTCTGTCGGACCTGAATAGGCGATTACAGAGTCTGATTGACGATCTGAAAAGTAATCGTAAATACGCGGAGCGACTCGTCATCAAATCAGCCGGGCGAATATTTTTTCTGAACGTGGAAGAGATTGACTGGATTGAAGCGGCTGACAACTACGTGCGGCTGCACGCAGGGCGCGACTCTCATCTTTTGCGCGAGACGATGAGCAGTCTGGAAGGAAGGCTTGACCCCACGCAGTTCCTTCGCATTCATCGCTCCATTATCATCAACACGCGGCGCATCAAGGAGCTTCACCCGCTCTTTCACGGCGAGTATGAAATAGTCCTGTCAAACGGCAAACGGCTGACTTCCGGTCGCAACTACCGCAACAGATTGCAGGAGCTTTTCGGAAACTCTCTCTAGTCGTAGGAACTTTCGCCCCGTCACAGAGCCATCTCGCCCGTTTAATCCGGCCACTCGCCACAAATATCTTTCAGTCATGAACGAACGAGGTTAGATTGACCGCATGAGAAGTAATGCGGTCCTGGAAACTTCTGTCATTGCAAAATCCTACAGTTCAGCAGAAAGGAATCAGTAATGCGCAAATTTTATCTGATAGCAACAATTGTCCTATTCTCATTTGCCCCGACGGCCCGCGCGCAAACGACTTCGGACCAAGAGGCAATCAAGCAGACGGCTCTGGATTACATTGAAGGCTGGTACGAAGGAAACCCGGAGCGCATGGAACGCGCGCTTCACCCAGAGTTAGCTAAAAGAATCGTGCACACGAATAAAGAGGGCATGAGCAGCCTCGGCCAGATGAGCGCAATGACGCTGGTTCAGGGAACAAAACGCGGCGGCGGTCGTAACACTCCGAAAGAGAAGCAGCAGAAGGACGTGACCATACTCGATGTCTTCGAGAATGCTGCGAGCGTCAAAGTCGTGGCTTCGGATTGGGTGGACTATCTGCACATGGCTAAGTGGAACGGTCGCTGGGTAATCTTCAACGTGCTGTGGGAGTTGAAGCCTGTGGAAAAGAAGTGATGAAGAGTCTGTCAGAAGAATCAACACAGACACACTCGCGGCGATACGTTTCGCGCTCGCTGCTTGTGATATTGCGCGTGCATCTGGGAGTGATCCTGTTGATTACAGTTCTCGGCAAGATGTTGCGCGACGAGCCTTTCATGGTCGAGATGTTGAGCTACTTGCAGGGCTACTCGATGCGTAATGCGTCCATTCCATATCAACACTTTCTGCAAGGGGTCGTCATCCCGCACGCTGCGCTCTTCAGCTATCTAATCATGGCTGGCGAACTCATTGCGGGGTTGTTGCTGCTGACGGGAACGCTGACGCGACTCGCTGCGGGCATCAGTATGTTTCTCTTCCTGAATTACATGCTGTCGAAAGGGCGCTGGTTCTGGTCGCCGGATAGCGAGGACGCGGCTATTTTCCTGAGCGCGTTGGTTGTGCTCCTTGGCGCGGCTGGCCGTGTCTGGGGCGTTGATGCGTATCTTGCGAAACGTTGGCCGCGTGTGCCACTCTGGTAGAGAACCGGAGAACACAGAGCATGTCACACACACAGCAAACGTTACAGCGCACAACCATCTTCATCTCTCTTTTACTAGCCTGCATCTGCATAGCAACCGGCCAGGAACTCAGACGCAGCGGATTCGTCGGAATAAAAGCCGGAGAAGTGACGGATGAGTTGCGAACTAAACTTCACCTGTCTGGAACTGGCGGCATCGTCGTTCTGGATTTGGTCGAAGGCGGTTCAGCAAAGGACGCGGGCATACAGCCCAACGACATCATTACTGATATAGGCAATCATCACATCAGCGATGGGAATGATTTCGTCAATCAGGTAAAGAGTTTACGCGCCGGAGATGTCGCCTCGCTTCACGTCGTGCGCGGACAGGAGAGTTTGACGAAGCAGTTAGTCGTGAAGCCCAGACCTTACGAGTCCAGCCCTGATGCAGACACGCTCTACAACGCCGTCTCTGTTGACGGCGCGCTTCGCCGCGTAATAGTCACCGTGCCCAAAACTCAGGGCAAGCATCCGGCAATCCTTTACATCACAGGCATAGGATGTTTCTCGCAGGACATTCTGGACCTGGGCACAACGGAAACGAAATTGCTCTACGGACTCACGCGCGCAGGCTTCGTCACGATGCGAGTGGAGAAGAGCGGCATTGGCGATAGCCAGGGCAAGCCGTGCACGAGTCCTGCTGTGGATATGCAGACTGAAATTCGCGGCTACCTTGCAGGTCTTAATGCGCTCAAGCAATATCCATTCGTTGACCCGAACAACGTCTTCATCATCGGGGTAAGCATCGGCGGCGTTGAAGCTCCGCTCGTGGCCCAACGGATTCCCGTCAAAGGTCTGGTGGTTGTCAACACAGTCGCAAAATCATTTCTAGAATATTTGGTGGACACGCGCCGCAGACAGTTGACGCTCTCGCATACTCAGTATGACGAGCTTGAGCGCCGCTTACGCATAAACGAGCAATGCAATCACAGACTGTTAATAGAAAAAGAGACGCCCGATGAAGTTCTCAAAAACTCTCCGGCCTGCAAAGAGGACATGGATTATCCAGCGTCCTACACCTACATGCAGCAATGGGCTGCGCTCAACATGGCAGAGGAGTGGAAGAAGATTGACGCTCCCGTGCTCATCATCTACGGCACATCTGATTACATTGCGACTCAGGCCGACCACCCTTACCTTGCCGATATCATCAACAGCTTTCATCCGACACGCGCTACGCTTAAAGCAATCCCCGGCATGGACCATTACATGACGCGAGCCGCGACGATGGAAGAGAGCATGAAGAGGACGACCGCGCTACGTGGAGAGTTTGAGCCAGCAGTGCTTGAAACGATAAAGGGATGGCTTCAGCAGTTAGCGAGCAAGTAATAATCTTTGTCAGATTGAGGAACTTGAAAAGCAATAACGAGACTAACCGCGAAACGCGCGAAACACGCGAAATAGATTCTAAGCCCTTTTCGCGCGTTTCGCGGTTCTGTCTTCTAGCCAATGAGCGGCATCTTCGCGCCGCATTCCGGGCAGAACTTCGTGGGGTTTTCAGGTTGAAAGCCGCAGCCGTTGCAGGTCAAAGGCGCAGGCTTCGTAGGTGTTCCGCATTCCGGGCAGAACTTCGCACGGCCCACATCTGCGCCGCATGATGAGCACGTTGCGCTCGCCTTCGCTGCGCTTTGAGGCTGAGGGCGCGACGGCGCTTGAGCCACAGAGCCTGCGCTCATGTCTATGCCGGAAACGTAATCTGTCTGCTGCGCCTTCTCGTAAAGCTGCTGGCGTGTGGCCTCAGCTTTGGCGTGCGCGTGAGCGGAAGCGAGTTCTTCCTGATAATCGGGCGCGCACTCTTCGCACTGACCTGCGGAAGCGTTCCAGCAGACTTCGGGACAGACCCAGCGACCACAGCGTGAGCATTGATGAAAATGGACCTTGCCCTCTTCAACCGCCTTTTGCAAGGCTGCATCGTGCGCTTTGCCTCCGACCGCTCGTTGAACTTCATAAGCAGAATCGCCCGCAGAGCTTGCCCAGCCGCCGAAGAGGCCGCCAGCGGCGCGCAAGAGCGACCCGGCTGTTCCCGTCACCGAAGGCTGAAAGCGCGACATGAAGCCGTTGCCGCACTTGTCGCAGTAGAACTTGAACTGAAAACCTTTATCGGTCGAAAGGTCTTCGTAGTTTTTAACGAACTGAATCATTGCCATTGATTAAGGTCTCCTTGAAACAGTAAAGAGTGACGAGCGAGCGAGTGACCGAGAAGGTACCACGCGCGCGACCAGTAAAAAAGATAGCATCACGAAATTTTCTTGTCACCTGTCACTTCTCAATATTTTTCGCTTCCTGCCAGAGCGCTTCCATCTCGTCCAGAGTCGCGGCGTCCAGCGTGCGGCCTCGCGCTCTCAACCCTTCTTCTATGTAACGAAAACGGCGGCGAAACTTTCTGTTCGCAGATTTCAGAGCCGCTTCCGGTTCGACTTGCAAATGGCGGGCTATGTTCGTCACGGCAAAAAGCAGGTCGCCCAACTCTTCGCGCACGCGGGTGTGGTCCGCTTCCGTTTCAGATTCGGCGTGGGCTGTGATCGCAGTCTTCAATTCATCTATCTCTTCGTGCAGCTTGTCGAAGATGTCTTCTACGCTTTGCCAGTCGAAGCCCACGCGCGCGGCTTTGGTGGAAAGCTGATGAGCTTCCATCAGCGCGGGCGCTTTTCTTGAAACGCCGTCGAGCAGCGAAGAATCTTCTGCGCTTCTTTCTTTCCCCGCAGCGCGCTTCTCTTCGGCCTTCATAGCCTCCCAGTTGCGCAGTAGTTCTTCGTTGTCGCGCACGGTCGCGTCGCCGAAGACGTGCGGATGACGACGAATCATCTTCGAGTGAATCGCTTCCACAACGTCAGCAATCGTAAACTCTCCGCGCTCTCGTGCGACCTGCGCGTAGAAGACGATTTGAAAAAGAAGATCGCCGAGTTCGTCGCGCAGTTCCGTCGGTTTTCCTTCGCGCGCCTCTTCAACAGCCTCGAACGCTTCGTAAGCCTCTTCCAAAAGCATGGGCGCGAGCGTTTCATAAGTCTGCTCACGATCCCAGGGGCAGCCTTCGGGCGAGCGAAGACGCGCCATCAATGCGACAAGGTCATCGAATGTAGCCATAAAAAATAGTTCCAAGCTTCAGGTTTCAAGTTTCAAATCTGAAGTCTAATGCCTTGAGCTTAATGTTCCAAGCGCGGCTTTTGAACTTCAGACTTAAAACTTGAAACTTATCCTTTCT
Source organism: Acidobacteriota bacterium (assembly GCA_003222945.1). GTDB lineage: Bacteria > Acidobacteriota > Blastocatellia > Pyrinomonadales > Pyrinomonadaceae > QHXM01. The sequence goes on along the minus strand of QHXM01000205.1, from coordinate 93 downwards.
TGCGGGCGCGCGAACGTAGATGCTACCATCTCGTCTTGAAAAATAATTTCAAAAATTAGCGCGAAAAAGGTTGAACGAATCACTTTTTCTGCG
>QHXM01000204.1:5776-9236 GCA_003222945.1 Acidobacteriota bacterium | reverse complement strand
TTTACAGACAGGCTTTGAAAGATACGTTCGGCTGGCTCATGCACTTTTTGCGCGGGCGTGAGGAGTTGGCATTTGAACGTGAGAACGAAGTCCGCTTCTTCAGAGGATTCTTTCGCCAGCGTCGTAAAGAGTTTAAGGCGATGAGACCGCGCAGCACACCGCGCGAGGTAGTGCTATTTTTACATACGCTCTTAAGCTCAAAGCTACACCGTAAGGCTCGAAGAGAATCCAACATATAGAGCTGCGGATAACATGATTCGTAAATCGTAAATCGTGAATCGTGAATAGAAGGCGGTCTCTATTTACGATTCACGATTTACGATTTACGAGCTTCAGCCCAACGCCAGCCATCGAAGCAAGCGCGCCAGTTCGTCTCCATCACAATCTTTTACGCCAATGCGCGGTAGCTGGTAGCGGTCCGTGCGCGCCCTTACGACGCCCGGAAAATTCGAGCAGGCGCAGTCATAACCCGTTTCTCTCAAGAGACGCATGGTCTCTTCTGTGTAATCCGACTTTCCGCCGAACGGATAAGCGAAGGCACTAACGGGTTTCTCAAGAATCTCTTCAAGTGCGACGCGGCTTTGCTCCAACTCTTCGCGCTGCTCGGCGGACGTGAGCGCAGAGAGAACCGTATGCGTAACTGTGTGTGAGCCGATTGTGACGAGGCCGCCCTCAGACAGGCTGCGCACCTCTTCAGCCGTCATGGTGCGATGGGTCGGGCGTGCACACGCCTCCGCTCGTGACCATGCGCGAAGTTGTTCAAGGCTTCTTTGCTGCTCGCTTTGAGACAAGGGAGTAAGCAGACTGTGTAGTGAACGGAAGAGGCTATGGCGAGGGCTTGGGTCGTGCGGCTTTTCTGTACTCCAACCTGCGTGGCTCAGGCAGTCCGCCTCGTGATAGCGAGCCGCTTCGCCTAATTCCCAACAGTGAGTGCTGCCATTGGTTTGCAGCTTGAGGGTTTCGGGAAGCCGCCCGGGCCGGAGCAGAAGCCTCTCCAATTCGTCCCACATGAATTCTATCTCGCTGCCTATGTGCCCGGTCGTGACGAAGACAGTACCGGGCACGTCATAACGCTCAAGCAACGGTTTGGCGTTATATAGATTATCCGCATAGCCGTCATCAAAGCTTACTACGACGGCGCGGCGCAGGGGTTTGCCGTCTTTGAGCGAGCGTGCCATTTCGCTCAGACTGATGGGGCGACTGTATTTTCTGAGCACCTCAAGATGCTCGGCGAAGTGTTCGGGCGTGACAGCAAGCGCGAAAGGGTCCAGCGGCAATCGAGCGATGCGGTGATACATCAAAACCAGACTGCCTGGCATAAGCTTGTTTCCGAGCCATGCTGGCGCGCGTAACAACCTTTCCTTCAATTTGGACATGATTCCAGACACATGCGCCCTTCGGTGTTGAGCCGGGCGCGACTCCCGCCATTGCCGCTTTGAGGATTTAAGAACGCTTAATCTTCCTTCGCGTATATTCTTTGCGACCTTTGCGGTCAACAGGCCGGGTTAGAAATCTCAAAGAATATTCGGAAAGAACACCGCAATGATTATTTGCCTTCTTTAAGCTATTATGCAAGAAAGAATGAGCGAGCCGTTCGACATCTCAGTAGTTATCAGCACCTATAACAGGTGTGACATGCTGCCTGCCGCGATAGAGAGCGTGCTCGCGCAGGATGCGCAGGGACTCCTTTACGAAGTCATCGTCGTTGACAACAACTCTTCAGACGCGACGCGCGAAGTGGTCGAATCTCTCATCGCTCGCGGTGAAGGAAACTTGCGCTACGTCTTCGAGGGCAAACAGGGACTCTCGCACGCACGCAACGCCGGAATCTCTGCGTCGCGTGCGCCCCTGATAGCGTTCACTGACGACGACGTGCGCGCCGCGCCCGACTGGGTAGCTTTAATCAAGCGCGCGTTTGATTCGCACCCGGAAGTAGATTTCGTCGGCGGCAAAGTTCTTCCGCAGTGGGAGAGCGAGCCGCCGCGCTGGCTCACAAAAAAACATTGGTCGCCGCTCGCGATTATGGACTATGGCGATGAGCCGTTTTATGTTGACTCGGAAACGCCACTTTGCATGGTCGGCGCTAATCTTTCCATACGGCGCGAACTGTTCGGGCGCGTTGGCTTGTTCAATCCAGACTTGCAGCGCGTCAAGGACGGCGTAGGCTCTATGGAGGACCATGAGTTTCTCCTGCGCGCATGGAAGGCGGGTCGGCGCGGGCTTTATGTGCCGGAAATAATCATGCACGCGGAGGTTCAGACCGAGCGCATGAAGAAGGATTACCATCGCCGCTGGCACACGGGTCACGGCCACTTCTATGCCATCATGCGCGCAGAAGATATTGAGCGAGGCGACGCGCGACTGTTCGACGTGCCAGCGCATCTTTACAGACAGGCTTTGAAAGATACGTTCGGCTGGCTCATGCACTTTTTGCGCGGGCGTGAGGAGTTGGCATTTGAACGTGAGAACGAAGTCCGCTTCTTCAGAGGATTCTTTCGCCAGCGTCGCAAAGAGTTCAAAGCGGCACGGCCCAGAAGCACCGCGCGTGAGATCGCGCTCTTTGCGCAATCGCTCGTAAGCTCAATATTACATCGCAAAGTTCGCAGAGAATCCTAATCAATATTTGGAAATCAGTTTCCGGTCCGAAGGAGACAAAGAAGAGAGGAGCGAGTTGAAATCCACTCCGACATCAGTGTGGTCGCTGGCCTTATTCTTGTAATGACTGCCAGCCTTCAATCTGTAATCTCCTCCGGCGTAATCCGTAAATCCTATCTTGTCATAACTGTTCGGAAAGGAATTACCCTGCGGGTATTTTCCAGGCCAGTAAGATGTATCATCCATGACTATCACGTTATGATCCACTGCCCATGTGTTAGAAGCGAACTTGTTTAATGCTTCAGTTCCTGCCAGTCCATCGCCGCCCAGTATCTGCCAGTGCATAAGGTTGTCACGGATAATTAATCCTGTGACAGTAACGTTCTGCTCAGAGACTAATCCCATCCCGCTTTCAACGACTGTGTTGTGAACTATGTTGATGTTGGCTGCGCCAGGCCCATTCAGACTAAAAAATAGTCCGCCCGTTGAACCGTCGCCCCAGTTTTTGGCAGAGACATCCCAGCATAGATTATTGCTTACGGTTAGATCATGGCTGGTCCGGCTTCGATTCGTGTCGTCGGTTGAGAGTAACCCTATCACGTTGTTCACGTGGCAGATTACGTTGTTTCTGACTACCACATTATTGACAGTGCTCCACGGCGCGGTGTTCTCTTGATTGCGCGGAGTTAAGACCAAAGCTGTTCCGCCTTGAGCCGCCTGCCAGCAGTTCTCAAACAGGTTGCCTTCTATTGTGACTCGCTGAGCGTTCTTTAATTCCAGAAGATTCTTCACCTGCCATCGGGAGTTGCGCCACTCAAGAGGCTTAGTGAAGTGGTTGCGCTCAATCTGTATGTCTGAAGGGACT
>QHXM01000204.1:0-5755 GCA_003222945.1 Acidobacteriota bacterium | reverse complement strand
TGTATGTGTGGGTCAGAGCCTCCGAACATTACGTTCTCCGCTGCTGCTTCCAGATAGTTATTGATTATCTGGTAAGGGCCTGGTCCGTTCCACCCTGCTATGGCTTGCGAGTCTGCGCCTACTTCTTTGAAGCCCGCAATGTATGAGTTGATGATTTGCGTCGAGGCGCTGTTGAGAGCTATGCCTCGCTTTAGCTCGCCCGATCTATCGCCGTGAATGTAGCAGCGATCAATTATGATGTCGTGCGGCACGCTGGCTAAACTGTTCTGCGAAGCCGAGCCATCGCCCAGATCAATTAAGTCATAAACGGCTGCTGTCGGGCTTCCGGGCTTGAACTCTATCCCTATCAATCTGTAGTTATGTGCGCCGGGCGCGGTCTTAATGGCCGGTTGGCCTTTTCCCGCAGAGACGATCTTTGGCATGGCGGCGGCCATTTGTGGTGAAACGCGCCCGGATTCAGCGGGCAACGCGGCTAGAGCGGAAGATTGAATGGTGATGTAAGCGTTGCCGGATTTCACAGGCAGAGTGAAAGGACCGACGAAGTTTGCGCCCGCCTCTAAAATAATTGTGTCGCCGGATCGCGCGTTATTAATCGCAGTCTGAAGGTCATCGCCTCTGGAAACTTTAATAGAGGATTGACTGAGTTCGGATGAGCGCCGCGCACGCTCTTGAAGAGAGGCATTCCAATTCCTCTGCGCCAGAAGAATTCCCAAAGCGCCTGCGACTACAGCGCACGTACACAACAAGAACAGGACTTTAGAGAGCCAAGAGTGGTCAAGCAGTTTCTTCATTATCCTAAACGCGCTAGTCGAAACTATGCATTTTCAATGTAAGACTTTCAGTTGCGAAGCACTCCGGCGAAATCTAAGAAGCATCGCGGCATTGCGGCAACTGATAATCAAGAAGCGGCGCGACTTTCAGTCATCGCCACAACCTATGCACTTTCAGTGCATAGTGGTTTAGTCTTCTAACGCTTCTAACCGATTCAACGATACCGCAGCCAATAGTAAACCAGTTTCACATACTCGCCCGCCACCTGAGACCATCCGCGCGGGCGCAGCCACCAGGTGGCGGGCGGAGGCGTCTGCTCGCCCGGCTCGACCCGTTCAAGGCCAATCTCTATGTCGCTTCCCTGAAACACTCTGCGCAAGGTCCAGAGTGCGCGGCGCGAATGGTAGGCTGAAGTTACGAAAAGAATTGAATGAAGATTGTGCGTGGTCGCGTAATGACGCAACGCAACAGCCTCCGTATATGTGCTCGAAACGACTTCAGGCACAATCTCAATCTTATCGGCAGGCACGCCCGCACTTTCTAACTCCTGTTCTGCACGCTCCACGAAGAGAGGATTTCTCTGCAACTCGCTGGACCATCCACTCTGTTCATTGTCATTCGTCAAAACGATCAATGGCGCGCGCCCTTCATTATAGATTTTTGCCGCCTGATGTGTGCGCTCTACATAGTTAGCCGAGCCGCTCAAGACGACAATCGCATCGGCTCGCTGTAGCTCGGCGCTGACGATGAGCGCGCGAGCCGCAACCCAAGCGACAAACGGCCACGCAATCAGCAGAGCTATGAAAAGCAGCAAGCGTCGTAACGTTCTTCTTTGCATGTTGCAGGCTTAAGCGTGCGCCAATGGTCGAGAGCACTGAAGACTTAAGTTGTGTTGCGGCTCTATTCGCATCTAACAATTGATGGACTCTCATTCTCAGCCGTCAATAAAGATGAGAGTTGCTCTCAATCGAGGTTCTAAGCGTAAGCCGAGATGCGATTGAGGCAGTTGCTTAAATGCGCAACGGGTTTGACCTCTTGCTGATAGTATCTCCAGGCTTCGCGCCGCAAATGACGAGCAAGCTCAGGCTGTGCGAGCAGATTCCTGCACCGCTCTACGCACTCTTCGGGCGTATCGAATTCTAGATAATGCTGTCCCTCTACGAGAGGCTGCGGTAACTGATTGCGAAGCTCTCGGCTGACGATGCATTTAGATGCTGCCAGATATTCAGGAAGCTTGAAAGCAAGAGAATGGCAGAGGCCGCGCGTGTAGATGGCAATCATACTCCGCTTGCTCAAGGCTACGTACTGAGATTGTCTTGTGGGTTGATCGGAGACTGCGTCCGGGTAACGTTCCTTTGCGTAAGCGGTGGGAACAAGCCCTCCAATGAACTTAGCGCCGAAAGCCTCTCGCAACGCGCGCACGAGCGCGACTCTCTCTTCATTCACCTCGCAGGGATCGTCCGGGTAAATCTCTTCCGGCTCATAGATGCGCGTTTGAAAGAGAATGGTCGGCTCAAGATCAGATTCCGGCTCTTGCTCGAAATCCGAAGCAAGCGCGGTCGTTAAATACTGGTACAAAATGCTGCGGCGCGGATTCAACTGGTTGACAACTCTCTTTGGAGAATGAAAGAGATCAATCGCCATGTGGCGAGCAATCACAGAGAGAATACACCTGGTGCTCTGTCTCGTTCGGCAGGCGTAGTTAAGACCGAAGGGGATGACTTTTTGTTTCAACTCGGATGAGAGATGGAGCAGGTCCGGTTCGTAATAACTTCGTTTCAAATAGATATCTGAGCGTTCAAGCAGACGGTCAGTCACGAGGTCGCTGCGATCACGCAAATCTATAGCAAGTAAATCTCTTCTATCGGTCTTCGGACCGCGAACACTTAAACAGACCGTCAGGGAATCGCTCGCGTAGATTTCTTCTGCCCCTTGCGGGACGACGAACTTCACGCGCGCCGCTCCCTGTTCCTCCAACTCGCATAATCCTGTGTAGATATTAGAAGCGTGATAGAGGTCCTGTTGTGGGCTGATATAACAGAGTATGTCATATTCTGGCTGCAACTTGGCGTGCTCCTCTACCAGCAAATTCCCTGATAGGATTCATCCGTCACTCTATTGCCGAAAATGCGGACCAAGTCAATCACTATCTGATCGCTACGCAATTTTGTTTCTATATCTCTAAACTCTTCGGCCTTGTTGCCTATAATCAAGAGATCGGAGTTCGTTAAAACCTCCTCGACCGTCGAGCGCATCAGTTGTGAGATGTGCGGAATCTCGCGCTCTATATACTCCTTGTTCGCGCCGAAGAGCCGTGCGAGCGAGACATCGCGGTCGTAGATTGAAAGCTGCATCCCTTTGCCCAATAGAGTTTCAATCAGCGTGACCATAGGCGATTCGCGCAGGTCGTCAGTGCCTGCTTTGAAACTAAAACCGAGCACGCCTATGCGCTTTCGCCCGGCGTGCAGGACCATCTCGACGGCGCGCTCAATCTGCCGCCGGTTGCTAGGCAGTACAGCCTGCAAGAGCGGCACATCAACGTCCAGTTCCTTTGCCTTGTAGATAATCGCGCGGAGGTCTTTCGGCAGACATGAGCCGCCGAAAGCGAAGCCGGGTTTCAAATAATAGGGCGAAAGATTTAGCTTCGTGTCCTGACAGAAGAGATTCATCACTTCGTGGCTGTCAACGTCCAGGCTCTTGCAGATGTTGCCTATTTCGTTTGCGAAGCTGACCTTGAGCGCGTGAAAGCAGTTGCAGGTGTATTTGACCATCTCGGCTGATTTAGTTCCTGTCACAAGAAGCGGCGCATCTATCCCCGCGTAGAGTCGGCGCACGCTTGCGGCGGTCTCTTCGTCGTCCGCTCCTATCAGAGTGAATGGCGGCGCATAGAAATCTTTGAGCGAACTGCCCTCGCGCAAAAATTCAGGATTGATGCAAACGGCAAAGCCTGCGCCCGCCTTCTTGCCCGAAGAGGATTCGAGCATCGGCACGACCGTGCTTTCAACGGTGCCGGGCAGCATGGTGCTGCGAACTATTACGATGTGCCGCTCTTTCTTCGTTTGAAGCGCCGAGCCAATCTCCTGGCAAACGCGCTTGATGTAGCTCAGGTCAAGGCTGCCGTTCGAGGCACTCGGTGTGCCCACGCAGATGAGCGACATCTCAGAGTCTCTAACAGCCGCGCCCGTGTCGGTCGTAGCTTTCAACCGACCTGCCTGGACAACTTCACCTATTAACTCATTGATGCCTGCTTCGACAATAGGACTCTTGCCGCTGTTGATTATCTCGACCTTCGCTTGGTTGACATCAACGCCGATGACCTCGTGCCCTTCTTTGGCGAAGCAAGCGGCAGAGACACAGCCAACATAACCCAGACCGAAAATGCTAAGTTTCATCTTCTATTTCCAATCATCTCTTCGTTGGTACTCTTAGATTCCAGGGCTGTCTTGCAGATAAATTCCGCGCCGGAGTTGCAAGTCAGGCTATTAGATCAACGTCGCTTCTCATCTCTGTCGCAGCCTGCCGGATTACGCCGCTCCGTTTAATAGCTGACTGGCAAACCTGCGCGAAATCTTCTGCAACCTTGCTCCAACTGAAACGCTCTCTTACGGTCACGGCGGCGCGCATCGCAAGCTCTCGCGCGAAATCTTTATCGAGCAGCACGCGCACGGTCGCTTCCGCAAACTGGACCGGAGTGTCCGCCAAAAGCAGTTCATGTTTGTCGCGCACGGGCAAGCCTTCTGCGCCAATCGTGGTCGAAACAATCGCCTTCTCCATCGCCATCGCCTCGTAAATCTTAAGGCGCGTGCCACCGCCGATTCTTATGGGAACTATGTAAGCGGCGGCGCTCTCAATGTAAGGGCGCACATCTTCGACGCGCCCGGTGACTGAGATTGAAGCGTCACGCTTGCCCAGATCAATCAATTGTGGCGAAGGATTGCGTCCGACGACCGTCAGCGTGACATCCGGCACGCGGCGTTTGACGAGCGGCATTATCTCTGCGATGAAATATTTTATCGCATCTTCGTTAGGCAGCCAGTCCATTGATCCCGTAAAGATTAGATTGTGCGGTTCACTTGCAAGCTCGTCATTTTCGGTTTTCAGCGGTCGAAAATATTCTGTATCCACGCCCGTCGGTACATCCTTAACGGAAGCGACTCCGTATTCGCGCTCGATCATCTGGCTATCTTCGCGCGAAACGGCTATCACCTGATCGAAGCGTCGGCAGGCTGCACGCTCAAAGGCGCGCATCTTCCGCCATTGACCGTAGAGATAGGCGCGCTTGAGCGGATTAGCTTGCACTTCGAAATGCCGCTTCCAGATTAACGCTTCGACGTTGTGCTCAAAGAGCGCGGTCGGGCACGCAACCTCCAGCGGCACATTGACGCTCGGCGCAAGAAAATCGCAGACGAGCAGATCGAACGACTGGTCCGCAAAGCGCTCCGTTATCTCGCGGCGCATTGCCACAGATTCGTACTTCCTTATAGCGTAGGGCAGGCGCGAGAAAGCATTGAGCGCTAGCTCCGCATAGAATCCGGCTGAAAATTTTCCGCGTGTGCTGTGCGGAATGCGCACCAGTTCATGACAATACTCTGTGGCGCGCGGCTTCGCATCCTGCGAGGCCGTGCCATCGTCAAGCGTCAGATACGTGACGTGATGTTCGCGCTTCAGTTCCTTTAGCATCTGATAGGTGCGGATTTTTCCGCCCTTATCAACCGGATGAAGCAATTCAGTTTTAAGCCACAAGATGCGCATCGTTATTACGGGTCAGTACTACCTGCGGTAGCGGGTGGGTCTTATGCGACAAATACCCACCCGCTACCGCAGGTGGTACTGGCTTAATTACTTTGTTAAACGGCTGCAACCTCCACGCTGAGTCGTTGCGGCTCGTCCCTGCTCTCGCCATCAAGGAACTGCCGCATCCATATCTCGAAATTGACGAGCGCCCAGAGTCTTTCAGAGTGGTCCTCTGTGCCCGATTGGTGAC
>QHXM01000203.1 GCA_003222945.1 Acidobacteriota bacterium | reverse complement strand
TGACGAGCTTCGTCGCGTGCTTCGACGGCGAGGCGCTCGGCTTCCGGCAGGCGGTTTTATGCGAGCAGAGTTTGGCTCAAGCGAATTTTCAGTTGTTCGATAAGCACATAATTTTTCGTCTCTTGTTCTTCATAGATTGCCAACGCCTATCGATAGTAATCTTCGCCTTCACGAGCGCGCCCGGCTTTTATTAGAATGGAACCTACGGTCTGCATCGGCCATGCCCATAATATTTTGTTGTTGGGGAGCGACTCTCGCACCATCCTCAAGGATTCAAGCGCCTTCTCTTCGGCGGCTTTGAGATCGTTTTTGAGTAACAAACGGGTGGCCTGGTAGTTGAGATTGCCAGCAAGAAAAAAAATTTTATCGCCCACTGCCTCGCCGTGCCAGCGAGCTTTGACCAGCAGACCTTTAACACACTCTCTCTATTTCACGGCGAGAGCGGAGCGCTCGTTGACCGCACGACAAGCCGCTTCACAGATACGAACGGCACACGATTCGTCTGCGGCAGCGCCCAATCGCTCTCGCCCTTCGTACTCGCGCAGGCATCAGCTACCCCTACGCCAACGCCGACATCAACACCCACTCCAACTCCAACGCCGACACCTACTCCGACGCCAACGCCTACGCCGTCATGCGCGCCCGGCAGTCTAGACACAACGTTCGGCACTGGAGGCCGTGTCGTCACCGACTTCAACAACACATTCAGTATAGGCGAAGCCGTAGCCCTTCAAACGGACGGGCGCATTGTCGTTGCGGGCTACGCTTTTACGAGCGTCTCTACGGACGGCGACTTTGCTCTCGCACGCTACAACACGGACGGCTCGCTCGATAATTCTTTCGGCAACGGAGGCCGCGTCATTACTGACTTCTCCTCCGGCATCGATCAGGCAGCCGCTCTTTCAATACAGCCGGACGGACGCATTGTCGCGGCAGGTGGGACAAAGCAGAGCGGCGGAAATTTTGACTTCGCGCTTGCTCGTTACAACACTGCGGGCGCACTCGACACCACGTTCGGGACAGGAGGCCGCGTCGTCACAGCCTTCTCGAACCGAAACGATTATGCGGAAGGCGTCGCCATTCAAAACCACAGTTGATTACCAGACGGCCAACGGTACGGCTTCGCAGATGACGGATTACAACTTCGCTGCGGGACGCCTGAGCTTCGCTGCGGGCGAGACCTCCAGGACCATCTCCATATTGATTAACGATGATGCGAAAGTCGAAGGCACAGAGACTTTCACCGTGAGCCTCAGCAATCCATCGGGCGCAACGCTCGGCACACCCGCCATAGCCGCAATACAGATTCTGGACAACAGCCCAGAGTCAACCACCAACGTCATTGATAACCCTGCGACCTTCGTCTGTCAGCAATATCACGACTTCCTAAACCGCGATCCAGAACCCGGAGGCTTCGCAGGCTGGCAGAATATTTTGAACACCTGTTCGCAGTCTGGCAAAGACGCAAACGGTAACTTCTGCGACCGCGTGGAAATCTCTTCAGCTTTCTATCGCTCTGAAGAGTTTCAGATACGCAGCTACTTCCTATATCGCTTCTACGCTGTGGCGCTCGGGCGGCCTCCGCATTATCAGGAGTTGATGATGGACCTGAGCCGAACCACAGGCTTTCTCACGGACCAGCAGATAGAGAGCGGGAAAGTGGCTTTCATCAACGAGTTTATGTCACGCCAGGAGTTCAAGAGCAAGTACGACTCGTTGACAGACCCTGCGGCCTACGTCAACGCGCTTATCAATTCAGCAAACGTCGCGCTCTCGAACAAGCAATCGTTGATTGATGATCTGGCGCAGGGGAGAAAGACGCGCGCCGAAGTTTTGCGGGCGATTGTGGAAAACCCGGAGGTGACGGCTAGATTCTACAAAGAGGCTTTTGTCGTCGAGGAATACTTCGGCTATCAATACTTCGGCTATCTCAGACGCGACCCTGACATTCTCTACCTGAACTGGATACAGACCTTCAATCAGACGAACGACTATCGCATTCTGGTTAATGGTTTCATGAATTCTCAGGAGTACAGGCAGAGGTTCGGGCCGTAATTGATAGTTATTGACGTGAGGCGCGGGACGCAAGAGATGAGAGCCTAATGATCCGCGAAACCACAGGAAGAGAAGAGATCATTTCGTGTTATCTCGTGTGAATCCCCGGATAGTATCGCGCTCTCTCCTACGGCGTGCCTCATGTCATCTGATTTCGACTAAGGTGGTCAACTCACCTTATCAAATAACGCTGCTGATAGCGCAGGTTAAATCGTCGAAGGTCCTGCGCCATGTTTACCTGAATGCGTCGCCAGCCCGCAGTCTTATCCGGCGGGTAATAGCTCAAACTGTATTGACTGCTCACGTCCGCGTTAATCTTTTCAAGGACATTGAAGATTTCAGTCGGCGCGGGAAAATGTTTTAATCCTCCGGTCGTATCAGCCAACTGATTTAAGAGTTTTACGCCGTCGCGCTCGAAGGGGAACAGATCATGCTGGCGTGTGAGTATTCCTACGCTGTAGATTGTGGCGCGGCTGTGAAGCGCCTCCTGCTCTACGTCCGCAAGCTTAACCTTGCTCGTATTATCCTGTCCGTCAGAGAAGAGAACCAGCGCCTTATGACGCTGCGCCAGACTCTCAAGCACATTCAGCCCCAGCATCATAGCATCGTAAACTGCCGTGCTCCCGTCTGGACTCAGGCCGTTAAAAGTCTTCCACAACTCATCCGCGTTGACGGAGCGCGCGATTAGCTTCGGACTGTCGCTGAAGGCTATGAGCGTGTAGTCGTTGCCTTCGTGCGCGTTTGATAGAAACTTCTTCAGCCCTGCTTTCAGGTTCTTCCACTTCGTACCTTTCATGGAAGAGGATATGTCAACCACGAAGAGGATGCTTGCAGGCCCCTTGCTGTCAAAGAATTCCAGGCTCACGGGCTTGCCTTCATCTGTGACCAGAAAATCTTTTGCGTTTAGCCCGGAGAGCGGATGACCCTTCGTATCAGTTACGGTGACGTTGATGGTCACCAGAGAGACATCAACTTTAACGATCTCCTCCGCGCCATCTTGCGCGCGGACCGAAGCGCACGAAAGAAGCGCGACTATGAACGCCGTCATCCATCTGGTGTTTGCTCGCATCAACCGCTCTCTCCTTAGAGCCTGTTTTAGAGCCCGCTATTAATCAACGCGTATTGGGGAAGAGATTATGAACGCCGAACGATGAAATGAAAAGCTTTTATTTTGAACCGGTCCTTATTGACGGAACATAGAAATCCAATCTCTAAACGAAATCATGTAAGTCGAGCACCACACTTTTAAGTAGAATGCAAAATGAAACCTCGTTCAGCTAAGTAAGTAATAATAAGTTCCGCATTCTCTTCCGCCGCCCGATTCTCAGTCTCAATAGTTATTTCCGAATGCAGCGGCGGTTCATATATATCATCAATGCCTGTGAAAGATTTTATCTTTCCGGCTCGAGCCTGTGCATACATGCCCTTCGTGTCGCGCCCCTCGCAGATGTCAAAAGGAGTATTAACATAAACCTCTATGAAATGATCGACTCCTATCACGGCGCGACACTCATTGCGTGTTACGCGGTATGGGCTGACAGTCGCGCATATACAAGCGCCTCTGTGCCGCACTATCTCTGAAGCGACATAGCCTATCCGTCGAATATTCGTATCTCTATCCTCTTTGCTAAAGCCAAGCTCCTTGGATAGACGTGTACGCACGACATCACCATCGAGCACCGTCACCTGTCGTCCGAACTCTAAAAGCTTCAACGTCAGAATGTCGGCTGTCGTTGTTTTCCCGGCACCACTTAAACCTGTGAACCAAATACAGAATCCCTGTCGGTGTCTTGGCGGGTAAGCCTGAGCTAAAATTGACGCGACTTCCGGCCTCATGAACCACTCAGGAATAGCTCGTCCGCGCTCTAAATATTTCTCCTTTAGCTCGCTGCCTGAAATAGAAACGGCTCGCTTGCCGCGAGGAATGCGTGCGCTTTCCTCGTAACGTTTTTCCTCCGGCAAATATAACAACTCTCGAAAGGGAATCGGTTTGACGCCGATCTCTTCGCTGTGGTGTTCGAGAAATTCCTGCGCTTCGTAGGGACGATAGAACGGTTCACCGTTAGACATAGTGCCCGGGCTTGCATGATCGCGCCCGACTATAAAATAGTTAGCGCCAAAATTTCGGCGTATGATTGCGTGCCACAGAGCTTCACGTGGTCCGGCCATACGCATAGCTAAAGGTAGAAGCGCAAGCATCGTGCGCTTACGGTCGTAGTAACGTTCAACGAGTGCTGAGTAGGTACGAACCCGCGTGTGATAATCAATATCGCCATGTTTAGTCATTCCAACCGCCGGGTGAAGCAGGAGCGCACCGCTGACTTGTTCAGCCGCGCGCAACGTTAACTCTTCATGTGCGCGATGAAGTGGATTTCTGGTCTGGAATGCAACGACATTACTAAACCGAAGCGCTGCTAATTTCTCTCGCACCTCGATTGGCGACAGACGCAAGATTTTGAAGTCGTAGTGATGCGGATTCATCAGTACGCGCAATTCGCCGGATAGATTCAAATCTCCCCATGAATGCATCTCGGCAACCAGGGGGTGGCGCGGATCATTCGTACCGCAAACCAGACGCGCCTCGTTCTCTTTGTCTCGCTCATAAATCTCTTCGACACGCATGATCGCAAGCAGGTTGTTATATTGGTCAGATAATGCAACCTCCTTGTCTAAATGAATGTTTGCGTTTTTGTTTACAGGAAGCGTTATAGGAATGGGGAACAAGATGCCATTGGCAAGGCGCATCTCTTCCAGAACGCGCTGATAGTCCGCTTTACCCAGAAAGCGTTCAAGGGGTGAAAAACCGCCGGTTGCAAGCAGTTCAAGGTCGCAAATGTTTCGTGCAGTGAGCTGAAGACGCGGCAAATCAGCAGCGCGATTCCATGCCACTTCTCTTTCTTCTGGCAGAAGAAGATTAACTAGAGTTCCACCGTAAGGCGCGACCAAGTTAAATTCAGATTCGCTGTCGCCCATAATTTGGGAGATTGAATCAACTCTTCGGCTGGCGCTTGACTGATAGCCCAAGCCGAAGAGTTGATCGCGCTCATATACCATTGACATTACGTCTCCTTAGTTCAGATGACGCGCGCTAACCGATTAAGGCTCAAAGCGTTTTCGGTATTCGATGGAGTTCACAAAGCCATTAATCATCGCGCGGTAATCTCCGCCGTTCTGATCCATGGTCTGAATCCAGTTCAGGTAGAGAATGTCAGGGTCGCGTCTGAGATAGCCGAAGTACATCTCCACAACAAACGCTTTGTTGTAGAACTTGTGGTACACCTCAGCGCTTTCCACAAGCTGACGCAACACCTGCGCGCGTGACAAAGAGCCAGTTGTCAAACCTGCTATCCATTTGTCTCTGGAAGGATGAGTCTGTAGCTCCGTTGCTTGCAGCAGTCCGTCAACATAGGCAACAGGGTTAGTCAATGAGTCATAGCGACTCTTAAACTCCGGCCTCGTCATGAATTCCTGAACGAATGCAGACTTGTTTGCTTCTAACTGAGTATCGCTCAAGAATCCACTTACCTTTGCTAGATCAGGCATGAACTCGTTGAAGTTTGGATTTCTGCCCAATGTTGAATAGAAGCGATAGGTGAAATAGCCTCGATCCTGAAACTCAGGACTTCGGAAGAAGTCGGATGAGACTTCTATGCGGTCGCAGGGCGCGGCAACACTCGTCCCGCAGTTATTCAAGATGTTCTGCCATCCCGTGTAACCCGCCGAGTCCGGCTCGCGGCCAAGGAAGTCTAGATACTGTTGGCGCACGAAGAAATCCGTACAGTCAATCGGATTGTGATTGGAACACGCCGTCGCCCCGGCGATTGTTACATCCTGCATTCGGATCGTATAGGGACCGGAGCCGGTAGCATCGTTACGAATCGAGTCAACAAACAGGTGAAGCGGAACATTCAAAGGAAGGACGTTCATCTGATACGCGTCAAGCGTTGCAGTTCCCACTGAATCCGCGCCGGATGCCACTGCCGCGTATGCAGAATTTCCCGTGCCAGCCGGGCACCCTCGATCGTTTTCGCCATACAAAACATAAACCAGAGGTTTGTATGTGCCGGATGATGTTGAAACCTCTATCTTCGGATTTGGACCGAGACCAGTGAGCGTAAACGAATAAATATGATCCGGTCCGGCAGAATCGAAAGAGTAATAGTAATAATACTGTAGGTGCGTAACAGTATTATTTGCACCGGTCGTATCGCCGGAGACTGTAAAGGGCGCAGCCGCCGTATAGTTTCCTCCGGGAATGGTTTGGCCCGGACAGTCATCCTTTCCGGCAGGCGCGGATGCAACATCGAAGCTGCCTATTTGATGAGGCAGTCGAAACTCGCTTTGCCGTTTCAGCAATTGAGGGTTGCTGCCGCTCACCTTCGGCTTCTGAAGACGCCCCGCACCCTGTCCGGCGTCGCTCGCCGCCGGTTTTTCCGTATCGTCGGAGCGTGCCCCTTCTACGTGCGAAACGAGAAGCGCAGGGACGGTTGCAAGAATTGAAAGGTAACTCAATCTTCTCCACCACTGCTTTCCCATCGCGTTGAAGACGCCTCTGTGCGATGAGCAATCGCCATTTCCAAGAATGTCCGGTCGCTTCATGCTTGCTGGTTTGGTTATCATTTTCTTTCTCCCTTCCGAATTACAACCCTATCCGACTAAAATCTATGGACGGGTAGTATCTTGTCAGGCGGCTTATCTGCTCCTTTTGCTGAAGGTTTAGACCCAACCTGCCTCGTCCCGTGACCCCTTTGTTGAAGCGTATCTTTCTCTCTTCCGATTCGATCTGCCTG
>QHXM01000202.1 GCA_003222945.1 Acidobacteriota bacterium | reverse complement strand
ATATCAACGGGATTGAGAGTTTCTGGAGTTTCGCTAAACATCGCTTGCAGAAGTTTCATTGAATTGCGTCGCATACCTTCTACTTGCACTTGAAAGAATGTGAATGGCGTTTCAACATGCCTCACTCTAACCTTTATGCTGAGTTGCTAAAGTTGCTAAGGCTATATCCGCTTTAGCCACTCTAGCCCCCTATTAATTATGCGCTGAGCAGCAATATAACACGCTCGACAAGCGTATTATATTGCTGCTCAGCGCATAATCACGCTTTCAACCTATTGCACTCGAAGCGACATCATCGTCCCCGCACTTTCACCTTTTTGCTTTTCCATTTATATTGGCGGGCGCATGTTCAAAAAGTTGCTCGGTGCTCTGTGGCGTTACGCGCCGAAGAGTTTGAGGCGTTGGGGTGTGCGCCTTGCGGAGCCGCGCTTTACGGTGACTGCTGGGGCGGTCGTTATTGATGAAGGGGGGCGCATTCTCCTGCTTGAGCATCGCTTTCGCGCCGGAAACAACGCATGGGGCATTCCCGGCGGCTTCATAGAAAAAGGTGAGCAGCCGGAAGAGGCTTTGAGGCGCGAGTTGCGCGAAGAGGTTGGGCTTGAGCTTTCAGAAGCAGAGATTGCTTTCGCGCGAACTTTGAGAAAGGCAAAGCAGATAGAGATAATCTTCCGCTGTCGTCCACAGGGAGATGTCGGCAGAAAGAACGTAGAGATAAAGAACGCCGAATGGTTCGAGCTAGATAAACTCCCGAATAGTGTCACCAAAGATCAGCGACAAATCATTGAACGCGCTCTAATAGATGGAGCAAAAGCGCTGGATTGATGTATGCTGTGCGGGCAAAAAAAATAGTACTGAGTGCTGAGTACTGAGTACTGAGTAAGAACCTTCTTAACTCAGTCCTCAGTACTCATCACTCATCACTTTCTTCCCGGAGACTAAAGCAATGGTGAATCTAATTCCGTCGCCTGATCAGATCATGCAGATTTTGAAGCGCACGGGCGCTTACCGCGAAGGCCATTTCGTATATCCGTCGGGCAAACACACGCCGCACTATTTTCAGATGCCGCTCGCCTTTCGCTACTACGACACGGCGCGCGTGCTGGCCGTAGCTCTCTCGCGCAAGTTCCGCGTGGACCGAGACACCTCAAGCCAGTTGCCGAAGGTCGCAGTAATCTCTCCATCGTCGGGCGGCATTCCAGTGGCCTTCGGCGTGCGCGAAGCCTTGAACGCAGAGCAGATTTACTGGGCCGAAAGAGAGGAAGGCAAGCGCATGTTCCGCCAGTACGTCAACCAGGGCGAGATCAACCCCTGCATTATCGTTGACGACATCATACGGACCGGAAGCGCCATTGAAGAGACCGTAGGCTTAGTCAAAGAACTCGGCGCGCAGGTCATAGGCTGCGGTACAATCGTTCGCTTCAAGACCGCGCCCGAAAGCATAGACGGCGTAGAGGTCAAATCCCTGGTTGATTTTGAATCCCACCTCTACGATCCTTCAGAAGATTGTAAGGATTGCAAGGAAGGCGTGCCGGAAGAGCACGTGAGGTTCTAAAGGCAGAATACAGAAGTCAGAAGTCAGAATCCAGAATAAAAGAAAAACAGAAATAAAGATGGCTTCCGCCTTATCATTCTGACTCCTGTATTCTGAATTCTGAATTCTGCCTTTCGTCACATCTCGTGCCGATTGGCAAGCGCTTTGTCCATCGTCACTTCGTCAACGTATTCCAGGTCCGAGCCAACGGGCATTCCCATCGCTATGCGCGTGACGCGAGCGCCCAGAGGCTTCAAGAGGCGGCTGATGTAGTTGGCTGTCGCTTCGCCTTCAGTGTTCGGATTGGTTGCGAGAATTACTTCCTGAACTTCCACGCCATCATTATTCTCAGGCTTCAAGCGCGGCAGTAGATTCGCCAGATGCAGGTCGTCCGGTCCTATTCCACGAATCGGCGAGAGACTTCCGTGCAGCACGTGATAAAGCCCCTTGTAGCTGCGCGTCTTCTCTACTGCGACCAAATTGTAAGGCTCTTCCACCACGCAGATCATAGAGCGGTCACGCGACGGACTTGCACAGTAGCGGCAAGGATCAACGTCCGTCAAGTTGTTGCAGACAGAGCAGAAGATTATTTTACGCTTCACCTCGCGCAGCGCCTCTACGAATCTTTCAACATCCGCTTCGGGCACGCGCAAGATATGAAACGCCAATCGCTGCGCAGTCTTATGCCCAACGCCCGGCAGACGTTTGAACTCGTCAATCAGTTTCGTAACCGGTTCAGCGTAATCAAGCATGAGTGGATTTTAGATTTTGGATTTTAGATTTTGGATTAAGGATTCGAGCCGCGCCGTAACTCAGCGCCAATCCAAAATCCAAAATCTAAAATCTAAAATCAGAGTAGTCCTGGCGGGAGCATTCCGCCGAGTTTGCCTTTCATCGCTTCGTCAATCTTGCGGTTGGCCTCGTTGACGGCGGCGACGATCATGTCCTGTAGCATCTCAATGTCGTCCTCTTTGACGGCCTCAGGGTCAATCTTGATCTGAGTGACTTCGTGCGTGCCCTTCATCTCGACTGTGACGACGCCGCCCCCGGCAGAAGCTTCGACGCGGAGCTCCTCCATCTCGCGCGCCATCTTCTCCTGCATCTGCTGAGCCTGCTTCATCATCTGCTGAATATTCATGCCGCCCGGAAATTTCATAGCTCTTGCCTCTCTTCGATTGATAGATTCTAGGTCTCTCGCTTTAGCAATCATCCTAGCAAGAAAAATCAGAATCCAGAAGTCCGCTGCTCTCTCTTCGGCAAGCCACAAGAAACAAAAATCTGCTAAAGTTGCTTTCGTCGAATTCATTCTGACTTCTGAATTCTGGATTCTGTTTTTACCAATGACCCGCTACATCATCAAGCGCGGCGCTGCAACAGATAATCTTGCTCGCTATCGTGCAGAACTAAACGAGGAGCAGTTCGAGGTCGCAACGTCAAACCCTGGCGCAGCGCTCATTGTCGCTGGCGCAGGCTCAGGCAAGACGCGCGCTATCACTTATCGAGTCGCATACCTGCTTGAACAGGGCGTTGCGCCTGCGCGCATCATGCTCGCCACCTTCACCAACCGCGCGGCGCGCGAGATGCTTCGCCGCGTTGAGATGTTGACGAGCGGCGGAGACGTGCGCCGCGTCTGGGGCGGGACGTTTCATCGCATAGCCAATCTAATCCTTCGCCGCAACGCTGCTGCAATAGGATACGAATCAAACTACTCGATTCTTGATTCCGAAGACGCACGCGATTTTCTGGCGGCCTACGTTGACGAAGCGGGAATTGACACGAAGGCTCGCCGCTTCCCGAAAGCGGAAGTCTTGCAGGACATCATAAGCTTTGCCAACAACACGGACCGACCCATAGAAGACGTTATCGCACGCCGCTACCCGCATTTTGAGCCTCTAACGCAACAGGTCAAGCGCGTTGACATGATCTACATGGAGCGCAAGCGCGAGCGAAACGTTATGGACTACGACGATCTACTGCTCAACTGGAAACGGCTCTTGATGGAGAAGCCCGACATAGCCTCGCTTTACGCGGACCAATTCCAGCACATACTGGTTGACGAATATCAGGACACGAACAAGTTGCAGGCGGAGATTATTGACCTGCTGGCGGTCCGTCATCGCAACGTGATGGTCGTAGGCGACGACGCGCAGAGCATATACGCCTGGCGCGGCGCGGAGTTTACTAATATCTACGAATTTCCTGAGCGTTACCCGGAAGCGCGTGTCTTTCGTCTTGAAACAAACTATCGCTCAACGCCCGAAATACTCGCGCTCGCAAACGTTTCAATCGCGTCAAACCGCAAACAGTTTCCGAAGACTTTGCGCGCCGCGCGCGAGTCTAAGGGCTTGCCGCCCGCGCTCGTTGCCGCGCGTGACGCGGACCAGCAGGCGGCTTTCATCGCTTCACGAATCTTAGAATTGCGCGACGAAGGAATCCCGCTCGAAGAGATAGCTGTGCTCTATCGCTCGCACTACCATTCGCTCGAACTGCAACTTGAACTGACAAGGCGCGGCATCCCTTACAGAGTCCGCAGCGGCGTGCGGTTTTTTGAGCAGGCGCACATCAAGGATGTCGTCTCTTACCTTCGCGTAATCGTGAACCCGCGCGACGAGCTTGCTTGGAAACGAATCCTGCGATTGATTCCGCAAGTCGGCAACGCAACAGCCAATCGAATCTGGGAACGCCTTGCTTACGCGCCTGACCCGCTCGCTCTTGTGCGCCGCAAAGACTTCAACGCAGCGCCAAGACGAGGGGTGGGCTGGACCGACTTTCTCTCTTTGCTTGAAAGTCTCGTTCAGGACGAGACGCGCAACAACCCTGCGCGACAGATTGAGTTGATATTAACGCGCGGCTATGAAGCGCATCTTGCGAACAGTTACGAGAATGCGGAAGCGCGTCTGGAGGATTTGCGGCAACTCGCGCTCTACAGCACGCGCTACAACTCTACGGAAGAGTTTCTGTCTGAGCTTGCTTTGCTCTCGACCGAACGCTTCGGCGCGCCGCAGGCTCTCGCGGGCGAAGACGTAGTGATGGGCGGTGACGAAGATGAACTTCTAACGCTCACCTCCGTTCATCAGGCCAAAGGGTTAGAGTGGCGTGCGGTCTTCATCATCTGGGCTGCTGACGGAAAGTTTCCAAGCCCGCGCTCTCTACGCGATGCAGAAGGCGAAGAGGAAGAACGCCGCCTCTGGTATGTTGCGCTGACGCGCGCCGCCGAGCAGCTTTACATCACGTATCCTTTGATGGTCACGGACTACAATCGTCAAACGGTCGTGCAGAAGCCCTCGCGCTTCGTCACAGAAGTTCCGCCAGAGCTTTACGACATCTGGACGCTTGAGGAAGAAAGAGCGCCTATGCTCGCTGCATCTGAGGATGAGCCGCAAGGATACATAAACTAAAGAGAGAATATCTGGAATTTGAAATTAGAATTCTATGCCAATTGTTTCAACTGAAGATGCATCTGTTAGAGTAGATCGCACTCTAACAGCCCGTATCAAGCTTTATTACGACCTTTACGTTCCAGAGAATAAGCGCGCGTGTCCGCTTCTCATCGCGCTTCACGGCTACGGCGCGAACAAGCGTCAGATGATGCGGGAGGGGCGATTGATTGCCCCACAGAATTTCGTCGTCGCTTCATTGCAGGGCTTTCATCAACATTTGAAAGAGGCGAAAGAAGAGGGCGGTCCGCTGCGCTTCGGTTTCGGATGGTTGACGAATTTTCACTCGGAGGAATCTGTCGCCGTTCATCACCGCGCGCTTCTGGATTTGATTGACGCGCTCACAAAAGAAAATCTAGCAGACCGCGAGCGCATCTTTCTTCTTGGCTTCTCGCAATCCTGCGCTCTGAATTATCGTTTCGCCTTCACGCATACAGAAATTTTACGCGGCGTCATCGGCGTCTGCGGCGGCTTGCCGGGCGATTGGCAGTCGAGCGAGATTTATAAGCAAACAGACGCGGCTCTGTTTCATCTTGCAGGCGAACATGACGAGTTTTATCCTCCTGCGCGTGTCGCAGGCTATGTCGAACAACTCGGTAAGCGTGCGCGCGATGTTGAAATGAAAGCTTACGACGCCGGGCATGAGATCGTGCCTGCCATGCGAGAAGATGTGAGAGAATGGCTGCGCAAACGTGCGGCTGTATGAATGGCTGAGAGCTTTTTATCTTCCTACTGAAAACAGAACATAGTGGCGATTGCCTAAGGTTTGAAATGGAGTCTAATTGGAAAGAGATCATCTGGCAGCAGTTCGGGGCGTCTATTGATATGCTCGAAAATGCCCTCGTCGCTTGCCCGGAAGAGCTATGGCGGG
>QHXM01000325.1 GCA_003222945.1 Acidobacteriota bacterium | reverse complement strand
AGTCCCACCACGTTCCCGAATACATTCCCCAAGCGGACGGCATGAAGTCTCTGTGCAGGGAAGTTACGACGATCACGTATCGCTCAGTCCACATCCCTACATTGATAATGATTGCGATGATGAAGAGCATCGGCACGCTTCTTCTCACGCGCTTGAGCCAGAGCGCCTGCGGAATGATGACGTTGCAACTCATCAGGAGCCAGAACATCAAGGCATATGGCCCGCGCATACGGTTCACTTCCATAAACTGCTCGAATTGGTCGCCGCTATACCATGCGAAGAAGAATTCCGAGAGGTAGCTGTACGTGACCATCAAACATGTTGCGAGCAGAATCTTCGCCATGTTCTCAAGATGGCGCATGGTGATGAAGTCCTGTAGGCCGTAAGCCGCGCGAATCGGGATGGCGAGCGTAATCACCATTGCGAAGCCAGAGTAGATTGCGCCTGAGACGAAGTAGGGCGGAAAGATCGTAGAGTGCCAGCCCGGAACAATCGCCACGGCGAAATCGAAACTGACAACAGTGTGGACCGAAACGACGAGCGGCGTGGCGAGTCCTGCAAGGAGCAGGTAAGCCGTCTCGTAGTTGCGCCAGTGGCGCGAGCCGCCGCGCCAGCCCATCGAGAGGACTCCATAAATAAGCCAAGCAGTCTTACTCTTCGCGCGGTCTCGCAAGGTCGCTAAGTCTGGGATGAGGCCTATGTACCAGAAGACGAGCGAGACGGTGAAGTAGGTGAAGACGGCAAAGACATCCCAAACGAGAGGGCTACGGAACTGCGGCCACAAGGTCATCGTGTTCGGGTAAGGCAAGAGCCAATAGAAGAACCAGGGGCGACCCATGTGAAGAAGCGGAAAAAGTCCTGCGCACGCGACGGCAAAGAGCGTCATCGCTTCAGCAAAGCGGTTGATGGATGTGCGCCACCTTTGATGGAGCAGAAGCAGGATGGCGGAGATGAGTGTTCCGGCGTGGCCTATACCTATCCACCAGACAAAGTTTGCGATGGCGAATCCCCACGCGACTGGGATTCCGACGCCCCAAATGCCTATGCCGCGAATGAGCAGAAAGCTCACGGCGTACATCAGTAGCATGACGATGAGAAAGGAGATGCCGAAACCTAGAAGCCAGCCGGGCGAAGTCTTCCGCCGAAGAACAATCGAGCTGATCTTGTCCGTGATGGTGGCGAATGTGTAGCCCGGCTCTATGACCGGAGGCCGCGCCAACTCTTCACTCAAGTTGTTTTGAACATCTTCGCTCATCGCTTTCTCGGTCACTCAGTTTTGATCTCGGGATTCGGATTGCGGATCGTCGCTAAATAAGTTGTTCGCGGTCGCGTGTTGAGTTCCGCCAGCAATTCATAGTTCGTCGGCTCTCGTTTGAGTTTTGATACGCGACTTGCAGGGTCGTTGATGTTGCCAAACACAATCGCTTCGGTTGGGCAAGCCTGCTGGCACGCGGTCATGATTTCGCCGTCGCGCACCTCGCGCCCTTCACGCTCTGCATTGATCTTGACCGCCTGTATGCGCTGCACGCAGTAAGTACATTTCTCCATCACGCCGCGCGAGCGCACTGTGACTTCCGGGTTGCGCTGCAACTGCACGACCGGCGTTTGATAGTCCGAATATTGAAAGAAGTTGAAGCGGCGCACCTTGTAAGGGCAGTTGTTCGAGCAATAGCGTGTGCCGACGCAGCGGTTGTAGGTCATCTCGTTCAAACCTTCATCGCTGTGCGATGTGCGTTGCAACCCACGCACGAGCCTGTATCAATCGCCATCCCCCACGCGTAGCCTTCGTATTTCCAGTCAGGGTAAAGCGAGATGGCACGTCCGGGATCGTCCGCCTCTCTTCTGGCGAAGTCCGGGCGTGAGCGATACTCATCAACTGTGGCGAAGCGAACAAGCTCGCGCCCCTCCATGCTGTGATGAGCCTGCGTGCAAGCTAATGAGTAGCTATCATCGGTTCTCTTAATCTCCAGTCCGACGCCGAACCAGGGCGCATCGGATGTGCGCAACAGATAAGCATTAAAACCTCTGCCATCACCAACGCGACCTGCACGCTCTCTGCCGTAGCCCAGATAAACCGTCACTGACTCCTCAGCATGACCGGGCATAATCCAGACGGGAGCACGAAGCGTTCGCCCCTGATAATTCAACTCGACAACGCTCACGCTCATCTGCCCGTGCTCGCCGCCGCGCGAGGCTATCTCTTCCGTTAGGCCAAGACGCTGCGCGGTCTGAGGACTCAGGAGCGCAGCGTTATCCCATGCGAGTTTCGTCAGAGGCTTCGGTAACTCTTGCAGCCATCCGTTATTCGCAAAGCGCCCGTCATAAATGGAGGGGTCTGGACGAAAGAGAATCTCTAGTTTGGGGTTAGGGGTTGGGGATTGGGGATTGGAAGAGAGGGGTGCTTGATTTAACCAGTCTGTTTTCAGCGAGACCGCTTTTTGTCTGGAAGCGGTGTCTGGAACAAGGCCGTCATGCAGTGACTTGTTCCACCAGCTTTCAAACTCTTCGGAAAAATTTACTGTCTGAACATCTGGGGAATTTGCAGACTGTGAGGCGCTTGCTGTTCGCACTGAAGTTTGAGTCGAGACGCCTGCGCCGCCTTTATTTCCCTGGCTTCTGACGCCCTTCCAATACTCGCGTATGATGTCGTAGCCCAAGCGATCCGGTTGAGGTGAAAATGCTGCAAGCAGTTCATGCGCAGACTTGCCTTCATAAAGCGGAGCGATGAGCGGTTGGATAATTGTGACAGTTCCATCAAAGGCACGCGCGTCGCTCCATGCTTCCAGATAATGCGTCTCAGGAATGTGCCAGTGGCAGAGCGCGCTCGTCTCGTCGTAATAGAGGCTGTGGTGAATGCGCAGCCCGACCTTTTGCAGGCTGTCGGCGAAATGAAGATCGGCGGGCGCGTTATATACGGGATTTCCGCCCGTGATGACGAGCGTCTCGACGCGGCCAGCATCCATATCGCTCACAAGTTGCCTGAGCGATTCGAGTTGGTTGGTGGGGCGAGCTTCGACAGGCTCCGTGTAGATAATCGTCTGGCCTACATTGCCTAGCGATTGATTCATTGCATGAGCCAGCGCATGAACAACAGGCGGTTGCTCTTCCCCCGCAATAACAATGCTTGCTCCGCGATGCTGCTCAAGATCACGCACGAGCGCAGCAACCCATTGCCGATTGCCGATTGCAGATTGCTGATTGGCTGTTTGCTCTACCGTTTGAATTCCCAGACCGGCGGCAACGGCGCGCGCGAAGCTCTCAATCTCTGAAGCTTTGATGGGCAGACGATGGTCCGCCATCGCGCCCGTGCATGATGGCGTGCATTCGACGACATAGAGACGATCGAAAGCGAGCCGCGCGCCCTCGCGCGCCTCGTCGCGCGCCGCAGGCTCATACTGATGCCATGCAGCCTGCGGATAATCTTTTAGAAGCTGTTCTAGTTGCGCGGCGAGCGTCGGAGAGGTGACGGTCTCTGTCAGTATGCGCAGGCAAGCGCCCTGTCTATCATGCTCTTTAGCCAACGCCCTGCGCAGTTCGACTAGAAACGCTCCCCACGAACGTATCTCGCCGAGATACATTACAGTTTGCGAACGGTCAGGGTCGTAGAGTGTGAGGACAGAAGCTTGTGCGAAGATGTCTGTCGCTCCGAGACTCGCCGGATGATTCGGATTGCCTTCAATCTTTGTGGGTCGTCCTTCGTGGCTTTCGGCCAAGATGCCCATAGCGTAGCCGCCGAGCGTCGCGGCGGTCGCGTAAAAAAGCGGCTGGCCTAACACAACCTGTTCCGGCTGGCGCGCGTAAGGGATGATCTCTTCGACGGGCTGGCGTGCTCCGCAAGCCGTCAGACCTGCCAGAGCGAGCGAAGCGCCCATCAGTTTCAGGAACTGGCGGCGATCCAGCGCGCTATCAAGGAGCGCAGCATGACGCGGCGACTCGCGCCTCACAATCTCCTCAAGCTCACCCGACTGAGACAATTCTTCAAGGCTTCGCCAAAAGTGAGGACTCGCAACTTCGTTAAGGCGAGTGCGCGTCGTAAATTTTTCCGCTTGCTCGTGTCGTTCAGTCATTGCTCAATCGTTTTCACTATCAATCGCATTTTGAAAACCTAACGGTGACAGGTGGAGCAACTCATCAGGCTGCGCGCATCTTTAATCTTGTAGCTCCTAACGAGTTCCCTTCCCATCTCATCCTGATTTGCGGGCGTCTGCCACTGCATGTGAACGCGCGTCCAATGAAGCGGTTCACCCGTGCGGTAGCTTGCGCGCACGGGTTCGAGCATGGGACTGTCCGCCCAAATCTGCGAGTGACAGTTCATGCAGATTTGAGTCGAAGGCATCCCTGCAAACGAAGAGTTTTCAACAGTCGTGTGGCAGTAGCGACAGTCAATCCCATCGTCCGCAACGTGATGCTTGTGGCTGAAAGGCACTGGCTGACGACGCGCAATGCCAGCCTCGGTCACGTAAGAAGAGCGCCCGACCGTTATCATCACCCAGGCAAGACCGGCCAGAAAAAAGAGGAAGCCGAAGATGCTCACGCGAGCAATCGTGTTCGTGCTGCGGTGAAATGTACGGCGCATCGCGGGCAGTTTCCACTTCGCCCTTCAGGGCGAGACATTCGGCGCGGGGCTTGGCGCAGCGCGGGACTGAAATCAACTTAGCTTTCCCAGTTGCCAGTCCCGCGCGCCATTCTTTTCCCCTGATCGTTCTCGCTTAAATTTAAGTGTGATTAGAGAACATACACCGTTCTTCTGAAGGCTTAATGAAAAACAGATGAAGATTTTTTCAGAAAGCGATGAGCGGTAAAGACCGCGCTCGGTTTCACCTGCTGAAGAGGAAGCAATCACAATCTTGATTAGGTTGGATTATGTGAGGAAGTTTCTGGCGCAGCATCTAGACGCGAGAAGTCCCGACCGCTTTTATTCAGTGATCGGGGCTTCTCGCGTGTGCCGTTGCCACGTTTGGAAGCAGCCTTCGCGTTTTTGCTGCGGATGGAAGCGCACCGGCAAAAGTTTCGGCGTCAGGCACTTCGCTTAAATGACCTCACGAATCTTGTTCTCGGCCACCGTCTTGATAATCTCCCACCGATCCTTCTGCCCTTTAATCAATGCCTCTGCGAAATGTAGCGCCTGAGCCATAGTAATGTTGCCGGGAAGCGGCGGCTCGTTCGGATCAACCACAGCCTGAACAACTGCGGGTCCATCGTGTGCGAGCGCTTCGCTGAGAACGGACGCAGCCTCTTCA
>QHXM01000201.1 GCA_003222945.1 Acidobacteriota bacterium | reverse complement strand
ATGTGGCCGCCGAGCAGCGTCGAAGGCGTGACGGCGCGCTCTAAGTTGACGAACGAGCCGCTGCGAAGGCGGCCAAGCGTTGAACGCTGCAAAGTCTCGCGTGAGCCATCAGCCGCGAAAGAATCCGGGCGCACGTCAATCGCAGTCAGACAGATGCCGTTGACAGAGATTGAATCGCCGTCCTTCGTCCCTTCTGTGACCGTGCGCGCTTCAACGACGAGCCGTGCGCCCTCGCCGCGCTTCTCAACGCTCTTGATGTGACCGAGTTCTTCTATGATTCCTGTGAACATAAACCTTCTTAACGAAAGAGGCGCACGACGAGAAAGACGATGAGACCTAGCGCGATGGGCGCGAGACTGAGAATCAGAATCCAGATGGCCCCGGACTTGAATGAGCCTGTTGAGAGCTTCATCAATTATTCTCAACTCATCTTCTCTTGCCGTTCACGAATGATCTCCATCATACGCTCGAAGACTTCATCGATCGAAAGCCCTGTAGAGTCTATGACAACGGCATCGTCCGCTTTGCGAAGCGGCGAATCGTCGCGCGTTGAATCCCGCTGGTCGCGCGTGTTTATGTCTGCGAGCGTCTCTTCAAATGTCCTCCGGTCACGCGCCTTCAGCCTATCCTCTTCAAAGCGTCGTGCGGCTCGCGCTTCGGGCGCGGCGGACAGAAAGAATTTAACGTCCGCGAGAGGGAACACGACAGTGCCGATGTCGCGCCCATCGAGTACGACTCCGCCCGCACGCTCTCCCATCTCGCGTTGACACTGGACGAGCGTGCGCCGCACTTCTGGAATCGTAGAGATAACGGACGACGCTTGGCTCACCTCTTCCGTGCGAATCTCGCCAGACACGTCGCGACCATCAAGCATCACACGCAAAGAGTCCGGTCCGCCTTCAAGACCAATCTTTGCCTGCGCCACAACTCTTGCAACAGCCGCGTTGTCCGACAATCCCACGCCCGATTCTATGACGGCTAGCGCGGCGGCGCGATACATTGCGCCCGTGTCAATGTAAAGCAGACGAATTTCTCGCGCTATCATCCGCCCTAATGTGGATTTGCCCGCACCCGATGGACCATCAATTGCGATAATCATAAAGCAGTAGGCAGTAGGCAGTAGGCAGTCGAGAGCAGCTTTTGTATTTGCTGCCTACTGCCTACTGCCTACTGCTTTTCGCATTTCGCGCAAGGCGACTTCGATGTCCGCGCTCGTCACGTCGTAGTGTGTGACCATGCGAATGGATGAACCGAAGCCGGAGGCCAGAACTTTTTGCTCTTTCAGACGCGCGCAGATTTCGTCCGCAGTAATTCCCGTTTCTGAAACGTCGAAGAGCACTATGTTCGTTACTACCTGTTCTGGATCAATCTTGATTCCTGGAATCTCCGCAAGACCTTCTGCCAGGCGGCGAGCGTTGGCGTGATCTTCGTGAAGGCGCTTCGGCGTCTCTTCAAGCGCAACTAAACCTGCTGCTGCAAGAACACCAGCCTGCCGCATTCCTCCGCCAAGAACTTTTCGCCAACGGCGAGCCTCGTCAATGAATTCGCGCGAACCCAAAAGCATAGAACCCACAGGCGCGCCCAGGGCTTTCGACAAACAGAACATCACAGAATCCGCAGGACGAGCGAGCGCTGCGACTGACTCATTCACAGCCGCGCTCGCGTTGAAGATTCGCGCGCCGTCCAGGTGAACGGGAAGACCCATTGCGTGCGCGCGATGGCAAATCTCTTCTATTCGCGCGCTTCGATAGACTGTTCCGCCCGCCAGGTTGTGCGAGTTTTCTAGTGCGACCAGTCCTGTCGGCGCGACGTAATATGCGCCGCCCACGTGAATCGCAGGCTCTATCTCGTCCCAGTTCAAGATACCCGTTCCGTCGCGGCTGTGAACGGGGCGCGCTAACGTGCCTGAGACTGCCGCCATCGCCGCCATCTCGAAATTGAAGATGTGGCCGCGCTCCTCTATGACAACCTCTGTGCCGGGTCGCGTGTGAAGCTTCACGGCAATCTGATTTCCCATCGAGCCGGTCGGGACGAAGATCGCGGCCTCTTTCTCAAAAATCTCTGCCGCTCGCTCCTGTAAGCGATTGACCGTAGGGTCTTCGCCGTAAACATCATCGCCAACTTCCGCCTCAGCCATAGCGCGACGCATGGCTTCGGTAGGTTTCGTTACTGTATCGCTTCGTAGGTCTATCATCGTTAATATTCACCACAGAGGACACAGAGGCATTAAAAGAAAATCTAACTTCAAGATTTAATTTGGGATTTCAAATTTCTAATCTTCCTCTGTGCCCTCTCCGGTCCTCTGTGGTTCAAATTTCTCCGCTAAACAAAAAGTGAGAATACCTCGTTAGAAAGCAGCGCGCCCGTCGCCGTAAGCTTCATCAAATCGCTATCGAACGTAATCAACCCGGCATCGCTCAATCGTTCAAGATCAGCAGCGTATTCGTCGCGTAAGTCGGAGCCGAATCGCGCGCGATATTCCTTCAAATCCACGCCGCGCATCAGGCGAAGTCCAAGAAAAATTGATTCAGCGCGTGCAGTGCGCTCGTCCAACTCAATTGTCTCGACTATTGGCGTTCGTCTCTGTTCCATAAGCACAGTGTATCGCGCGGCGTCGCGCTCATTTGACCAGCGCGTGCGCGCTCCGTCGTAAGAGTGTGCGGAGCAGCCAAAGCCGAAGACCGCGTCGGCGGTCCAATATTTTGTGTTGTGGCGCGAATGATAGCCTTGCTGGCAGAGGTTTGAAATCTCGTAATGCTCGTAGCCAGCCTCGCAAGCGCGCTCAAGCATGAGCCTGTACATCTCTGCCGCCAGATCATCGTCTGGAAGGGGTTGCGCGCCTCTGCGAATTTGATCCGCGAGCGGCGTGGCTTCGTGAACTTCCAGTAAATAAAATGAGAGATGAGAAGGGCGAAGCGCGAGTGCTTCGTCAAGATTACGCGACCACGTTTCAAGCGTCTGCGCAGGAAGACCTGCGATTAGATCGAAGCTGATATTTGTGAATCCAGCCTCTCGCAAAAGCGTGAGCGTGCGCCTGCCATCTTCGGCGTTGTGCGTGCGACCCAGACGTTTTAACTCTGAATCATCGAAAGTCTGTGCGCCGTAGCTCGCGCGGTTGACGCCCAGAGCGCGAAACTCTTTGAGCGTGTCAAGCGTGAGCGTGCCGGGATTCATCTCCATTGTTACTTCAGCGCCGCGAGCGACGTGGAAGCGAGCATAGACAGCGTCAAGAATCGCAGCGACCTGTGCAGCTTTTAATAACGAAGGCGTTCCGCCGCCGAAGTAGATTGTATCCGCTTCTTGTCTGTCTGCGGTTGACTGAAAATTTCTTATCTCGCTTATGAGTGCGCGAACGTAACGCTCAGCCAGAGCGCTCTCGTATGTCCCGGTTGCGAAGTCGCAGTAAGAACAACGCGCGCGGCAAAAGGGGATGTGTATGTAGATTCCTGCTGGCTTCATCTTGAAATTTGATTATAGCACGCGAGCATTATTGATGCTTTCGGTACGAAAGCGCGCTCTCTTTTTGTGGATGAGAATGCAACGCAGAATTGAGCAAGGTGTATTATTTTATTTGACGCGATGAAGAGCTTTGATTACCGCACGAAAATTTTTCTAACGTTTCCGCAGATTCTCTAAATGCAGTGCGCGGCATAGTGATTGATGGTAAGTCTTCACAACCGAATGAACACGCGCGTATTTTGTCTCTCGTTAAAATTTCCGTTGTCGTGTTCATTAACTCAACAATCAAGGTAACACCTAATCTTCTTAAGGAGGAGAATCTGTGATGTTAGACGATCAACAAGGACAAGGTGGTGGTAGCGGTTCTGGCGGAGGTAGCTCGAGCGGCGGCGGTGGCGGAAGCCAAGGCGGTGGCGGAGGCCAGGGCGGTGGTGGAGGCGCTGGCGGCGGCTCAGGCTCTGGTGGTTCATCCGGTGGCGCGGGCGAAAGAGAAGAAGGCGGATCATCTGGCGGCGGCGGAGGCAGCAGCTCCGGTGGTGGCGGTGGCAGCTCTTCCGGCGGCGGTGCTGGAGGTAGTGGTGGTTCAAGCGGCGGAGGCGGAGGCCAAGGTGGCTCGTCCGGCGGCGGTTCAGGCAGCGGCGGCGCAGGCGGATCAAGCGGTGGCTCCTCCGGTGGAGGTGGCGGTGGCTCAAGCTCAGGAGGTTCAAGCGGCGGTGGCGGCGGCTCTACCGGCGGAAGCTCCGGCGGCGGAGAATAGAGACTTAAAGAGAGTCAAGCAAAGACGAACTCTCTTTAACTTCTAACATCGAAGCGCGCGGCGACGATTTTTGAATCGCTCACCGCGCGCTTTTCAACTTTTCAAGCTACTTACTGCGACTGATTGATGCGCCGCAGGCTGCCCTCGCCGCTGATGTTGCGCCCAGACTTTTGCGCGACGCGTTCGGCTTCCGCGAAGACGCGCAGAAAATTTTCGCCGAGTATCTTGCGAATATCTTTTTCACTATAGCCGCGCTTCAACAGTTCGTAAGTGATGTTTGGAAGCATCGAAACGTCCTGTGCCTCTTCGGGCATGTCGGCAGCGCCATCGAAGTCTGCGCCAAGTCCTACGTGATCTATGCCTGCGACTTTTACTATGTGGTCAATGTGGTCTATGAGAATTGAGATGGGCGTGGGCGGCAGAGGAAACTGCGCGTCCAGTTTGTCCTCTTCCTCCGCAAGACGTTCCGGGTCGTCCTTGTACTTATTAGCAATCTCATCCGACAGAGCTTTGTATTTCGGATTCTTGTTTCGTTCGGCGTTCGCATCGCCCGCCTTCGGGTCAATAAATACTTTGTAGAAATTTACCTGCACGACGCCGCCGTTCTTCGCTATGCGCCGCAAGAGATCGTCTGGGATGTTGCGCGGTTGGTTGGCAAGAGCGCGAGCAGAAGAGTGCGTGGCGACGATTGGCGCTGTGGAGATGTCAAGCACATCGCTCATAGTCTTGTCCGACACGTGCGAAACGTCAACGAGCATCCCCAAGCGATTCATCTCTCGCACAACCTCTTTGCCAAAATCCGTCAACCCGTTGTGACGCTTCTCTCCGCGTCCAGCATCGGCCCAGTCGTTCGTGTTGTTCCAGGTCAAAGTCATGTAGCGCACGCCGAGGCGATAGAACTCGCGCAGGGTGGCGAGCGAATTCCCAATCGCGTGCCCACCTTCTATGCCTAAGAGCGCGGCAATCCTGCCTCTGCGCTTCGCCATGCGTATGTCTTCGGCTGAAAAGGCCATCATCAAATCATTCGGGTGTCTTTCCTGTGCGCGATAGACTGAATCAATCATGTCGAGCGTTCGCCGCACAGCGCCGCCCTTCGTCACATAGAAGGGTTTGACATAGAGCGAGAAGAACTCTGCTGTCATGCCACCTTGCTTCATGCGCTCAAGGCTAGTGCGATAAGGCGCGGGCGGTGTCCCTCCAAGATCGTAATCGTCGTTGGTCATAGGCGTGGTGACATCGTTGTGCGTGTCAATCACTATGGCCTTACGATGAATCTCCTGCGCTCTTCGCCAGAGCCTTTCGTCACGCGGCTGCGCGGACGTTGCACTGGCAGTCGTCGTCTGAGTTTGCGAATGAGCAAGAGGAACAAGTAAGAGGAGAAGAAGCAGGGCGCAGCACGCGAATTTCCATCTGTTCATCATCTCGAATGGTTCGCTTTCATTTGTAGATAGGACTTGGACCGAGAGCGGAGCAAACTCTAGCCTACTTCAACAACCGCCGCAACCTTCTGTAAAGCAGAAGCGCACCGACTATGACCGAAGCAGGAATCCAGACCCATACGAACTCGCTCCAAAACGCTTCCATCCCGCGCCTGCTAAAGAATCCCAACCCTATGGGCGAGACTTCAATGGGTCGCCAGGAAAAGAAGTATCTCGTC
>QHXM01000200.1 GCA_003222945.1 Acidobacteriota bacterium | reverse complement strand
ATACCTTCTACTTGCACTTGAAAGAATGTGAATGGCGTTTCAACATGCCTCACTCTAACCTTTATGCTGAGTTGCTAAAGTTGCTAAGGCTATATCCGCTTTAGCCACTCTAGCCCCCCTTTATTTACTACTTCTGGTCGGGAAGGCTTTTTTGCCTCAAGAGATAATTCTATCCTGCCAAAACCCACAGCCTGAATGCAGGTGTCCGCACGGTCTGTATCCGGGATATAAGTGCGAGAGTGAGCTTCACTGAGAAATACGCTTTCCGAACAAGCTTAGGTTAGTCCTGTTGAGATACCTTGTCAATAGATTCTCAAGGCGTTCCAAGCTTCTATTTGGTTCATCATTGGAATGGTCAGGCTCACGGATCAGGCAAGCAGATTGCGAAGAAGAGTTTTGGGCAGAAATACCTTTTGCTCGAACTGACCGGGGAATCTTCTTGTCAAGAGCTTTTTACGATCTACAACAAACAAATACCCCACTACCGCGCGTTTGAGAGTAGCTTTAAGACCTTTCAAACTTTATCGCCGCAGTTAATTGACAATGGCTCAACCGAGGGCCTTTGCCATTCACTACAAGCCCGCTACATTCATTGACAATTTTTACAGGTTGCAGCCGCTCGTGAGTGTATCCGACATCACCTTTTATCAAGCTTTGTCGGAAATTCTTGTCGCAAGTTTGTCTCAATAAGCTTGAAGTTAAAAACGACTGGCGGGGTGAATTGATCAAATCGAATCACGATTAATGTGCGTACTGTACAGGTCATTGGTATTTAGGTATAAGGCCTCATGTTGCTTCAACGGCGGCGCGTAAGTCTCTGTAGGAGGCGCGGCGAGATGCGAAAGTTTGTTGCTCGTAAACGCTTGATCGCTTCTGTCGGGTCGATCAAACCGCTCGTCGCAGCTAGTTCCAAGACGCCGACTGTGCCAGCGACTTTGAGGCCGCGTTCGAGTGCAGCGCGGCGTCCTTCGATCGCATCTATCAGAAGGAGAGATGCGCCTAGGCTTTGCGCCAGAGTGATAGCTTCTCGCTCGCCCTCTCCTAGACGATTAAGTGACGAATCAACAGCGCCCGATTGTTGAACCTCAAACCAATCTGGCGTATTGGCTATCCAATTCTTAACTTTGTCTGGCGCGCCCGCCGCTAGAAGCTCGTTGCGTACAGCTTGCGGCACAACGATCCGCTCGAATAAGTCAGGCAAGATATGAATAGAGTCAATCAACACCAAGTAGTTGATGGGGCCGGTGTCTGAAACGACAGTCATTTGGAGGTGAGTCCACTAAGGGTAGCGCGATCCTGTTCCAAGTCTGATTCATCGTAATGTAGGTAAGCCTGACGCTCCTTCAGGAACGCTTCTGTTTCGTGCCATGACAGGTTGAGTATTCGCCCGACCTCAGCTTGTGTGAGAGCTTGTGTGCGGTAGCCTTCAAGGGCTATGGCTTCCAACGCGCGCTGAGGCAGATCATCCCACTCTGTTGCCAAGCGGCGCGCAATATCTTCAGGTAACTCGACTTCTACGTTCATAACGATCAATACTATAGCACATGATCAATGTGGCGCACCGCCATTAGATACTCTGTGGCGCCACAGAGAATTGGAAATCAATTTGGCAATCCAGAGCACGCGCGATCTTGACCAGCGATTCGAGAGTGAAGTTGGTGCTGCCCTGAAGAACTTTGGTGACGTAAGCGCGGCTCTTTCCGAGCCGTCGGGCCAACTCCACGTTGGACGCACCCTTTTGCTTCATCGCCAAGTAGATTTGTTCGGCGATCTCAACTTTGACGCCTTTGATGTAGTACAGATCGGACTGTTCTTTTCACGGAACAATCGAGCGAATCTTTCAAAGACGGTGCGATGCTCAGTTGCGGCTGTCATGCTCTTTCTCCTTCATGAGAGCTTCGCCTAAGTAATGGTCGTGGCGATCCGCCCGAAGTACGCGATTGGAAATGGCCGTACTAAGGGGGTGGTCAGTGGAGCGTGTTGAGCGGCAGGCGAATTGTGAAAGTTGAGCCGGAGCCAGGCGTTGACGTAACTTCAATTCGTCCGCCGTGTGCGCGCACGATGCGGCGGACTGCCGGTAATCCCAGCCCTGTGCCGCCGCTTGTTTTGGTGAAGAAGGGGTTGAAGATATGCTCAAGATCGTCTTCGGCAATCCCGCGTCCAGTGTCTGTCACCTCGATGACAGCTTCACCATCCGGCCTCGCTTCACTCTCGCCGCTTTGACAGCTCGCGCGCACGGTGACGCAGCCTTCCCGCTCAATCGCTTCGATGGCATTGAGAAGTAGATTGAGCACGGCATCTTCAATCTGCCCGGCGTCAATCGGAATGATGAAGGGGCCGCGCGCAGGCTCAAACCCAATAGTAACTTTGCGGCCACGCACAGCCACACTTGCCGCGTGATCGCGTGCGAGCGTAACGGCGCGACGCACGACCTCCACCAGCGATGTCGGAGACGTGTTGAGAGCGCGCGGGCGTGCGCGTTCCAGCAACGCACGCACAGTCGCATCAATTCGCATGACCTCGCGGCGCACACCTTCGAGTGCTGTGCGCTCATTATCTCCGGCTTCGCGCCGCCGGATGAGAATGTCCACAGCACCCTGAATCCCTGCGAGCGGGTTCTTGATCTCGTGCGCCAGACCTGCGG
Organism: Acidobacteriota bacterium; assembly: GCA_003222945.1. Taxonomy (GTDB): domain Bacteria; phylum Acidobacteriota; class Blastocatellia; order Pyrinomonadales; family Pyrinomonadaceae; genus QHXM01. The sequence goes on along the minus strand of QHXM01000200.1, from coordinate 7,260 downwards.
CCAATTCACCGATGAGCGAGAGTTGCGAGGCGCGCAACAACTCCGATTCGAGTCGCTTTCGTTCTGTAATGTCCGTGTTGACGATGAGCTTGTTCTTCGGGCGTCCCTGCTCGTCGCGCACCAGCGTCCAGCGACTATCCGCAATAATCTCGCGCCCATCTTTTGTAACTTGATGCATTTCACCGCGCCACTCGCCGCACTCAAGCACAACGCGCCGCGCCTCAATCAGTTCAGGCGTCAGCTCTCTGTAGATGAGCAAGTCTGCTCTTTGACCGATTGCTTCGGCGGCACTCCAACCGTACATACGCTCGGCGCTCTCATTCCAGAAGAGGATGCGCTCATCCAGGTCGCGGACGAGAATCGCATCCTGCGCTGTATCAAGAAGCGCGGCCTGCTCTCTGATCTGCTCTTCGCCACGCTTGCGCTCCGTGATGTCGTTGCGGATCGCTACGTACTGGTAGGGCTTTCCTTCCGAATTCAGGAAGGGAACGATGGTCGTGTCCACCCAGTAGTAAGAGCCATCCTTGGCGCGATTCTTGATCTCGCCTTTCCAGACTTTGCCCTGCGCGATGGTTGTCCAGAGATCGCGTATGAACTCTTTCGGATGATAACCGGAGTTGATGATGCGGTGATCTTGGCCGAGCAGTTCTTCTCTGGAGTATTTGGAGATTTCGCAGAACTTGTCGTTGACGTAGGTGATACGGCCAGTTTGATCTGTGATGGCGACGATTGAGGATTGATCGAGCGCGAAACGGATGTCGGCCAGTTCTTTGAGCGAGCGTTCGAGCGCCTGTTCTGTGCTGGTCTCTTTATCTTCAGTCGCCGGACGCGGCTCCGTTGCAGTGTCCTTCATGAGCAGAAACCTTCACTCATGAGGATGCTTCAACCGCAGCCATACCGTCAAGTTTTTTCAAGCGATAGCGGAGTTGATCGCGCGAGATGCCGAGGAGTTCTGCCGCGCGAGTTTGATTGCCGCCGCTCTGCGCAATCGCCTGTTTGACCAGAGACATCTCCACGTCATCGAGCATGATGCCTTCGGGCGGAAGTGCGAACGGATATTCCACAGAATCTTTGGCCTTCGTGCCGCCGTTAATACTCATTGCCCTCTCTGCGACGAATCCGGGCGGTAGATACTTCGTAGTAATCAAATCTTCATCTTCAAGTATAAGAGCGCGCTCTATCACGTTGCGAAGCTCACGCACGTTGCCCGGCCAACTGTAGCGACCGAAGGCCGCGGCGACTTCAGGCGTCAATCCGTGAATCTTTTTGCGCTTGAGCCGCTCATTGAAGAATTTTATGTAGTGATCTACGAGCAGCAACACATCTGAGCCTCGCTCGCGCAAGGCAGGGATGTCAATCTGTATGACTGAAAGGCGATAATATAGGTCGAGACGAAAGCGTCCATGCTCGCTCTCTGTTTTAAGGTCACGACTGGATGCTGCGATGACTCGCACATCTAACGGAATGTCTTTCAGTCCGCCCACGCGACGAAACACGCCCTCCTCAAGCACGCGCAGGAGTTTCGCCTGAAGACTGAGTTCAAGTTCGCCAATCTCGTCAAGAAAGAGCGTGCCTCTTTCCGCCTGCTCGAACAATCCTTCTTTGCGAGCCTTCGCATCTGTGAACGCGCCTTTCTCGTAACCGAAGAGTTCCGATTCGATTAGTGTGACAGGAATGGCAGCGCAGTTGATCGCTATGAATGGAGCGGAGGCGCGAGGTGATGAGTAGTGAACAGCCTTTGCAACAAGGTCTTTGCCTGTGCCGGATTCACCTTGCAGTAGCACGGAGGAGACTTCGGATTCCGCCACCTTGCGCGCAAGGTTTATCATCTCGCGCATGGCGGGCGATTCGCCTATGATCTGATTGAAACTGAACTGCTGCGCGCGCTCACGGCGGATTAGATTGACTTCGCGGCGAAGGCGTTGCGCTTCGATTCCATTGCGGATCGTCACCTGTAGCTCGTCCAAGTTAATGGGCTTGCCTATAAAATCGTAAGCGCCGCCGCGAAGCGCAGCAATCGTGTCGTCAATGAGCACGTTGGCCGTAATCATGATGACGACCGCGTCCGGCTGGCGGCGTTTGATCTCACGCAGCACATCGAGTCCAGAGCCATCGGGCAGATTAATGTCTAAGAGCACGGCGGCTGGTTGTTCTGCTTCGAAAGCTGGCAGAGTGGCCGCGACGTTTGCGGTTTCGACGGGCGCGTAGCCCCACCCACGCAGAGCCTCCGAGAGCGTCCAGCGAATCATCTGCTCGTCATCAACCACCAGAATCTTATCTTTGAGCATAAATGGTTACGATCCCCCTTAATATCTCAGTTCAAATTCTACAAAAGTCGGCACGCGCAAGGAAAGCTGGAAACTGGGCTGCGACGGGAAACTCGATTCGGTCTCGCGCGCTCTGGTTCCGTGCGGAGCGTCACCAGTTCTTCAATAGTTTGTGAGCCTGAGCGTCCCCGCGAGGCTTTAGAGTGCCGGACAAGACAGAGCAAGGTATATACCAGTGGCGAAAGTAAGCAAACGCGCTGATAGAAAGGGTCTTGAGTTATAAATAAGCAAAGGAGTTGCGAAATTTTTCGCAGGCAGGACGGGGCGAGGGGAATATTTCGCAGATGACAAGATTAGTCGCTGCGAATTCGGTGGGCTGAAGAGACCTTGAGTCCGGTTAAATGGCGTAGCGCAGCCTCAAAGCGAGCGGCTTCTTCTGTCGTAATCGTTGTGAAGTGGTTCGCGGGCACGGGCAGAGTGTCGTTATTGCCGCGAGCGTCAATGAACCATTCACGCGGAATGGGGCGATATGGCAGATTGAGTTGCACCTCATCCGGCTTAATCTCGTTGAGAATTCGCGCAAACTGCTCTGCCTGTTTCAGACTCGCAGGCGTGAGCATAAGTTGAATCGCAAGCTCTCCGGTAAACTCTCTTTTGAGCGCCTTGATTCCATTGATGACTGCTTGAAGAGTTATTCCTTCGACGGGACGATTGATTCGCCTGAAAGTCTCTGCGTCAGCCGCGTCGAGCTTGCAGTAGATTTTGTCTGCTTCGCAAAGCTCGCGGCGCACAGCAGCGTCATTCAAGGTCGTGCCGTTTGTCAGCACGAGTACAGGCTTTAGAGGCAGCGAAACGAGCAGATGGAATTGAGTGCGAGCAGGTCAACTCCGAGCGAGACGCCTGCGCGCCATGAGCGCACAGGGCCGTAAACAGTCTTTGAAGATCCAGCGATGGTCATAACAACTCAACTAATTTTGCCGAGGGATTGAATGGCAAAATCTGTACTCTGTAAAGCAGTCTATCCAGCATTACGGTTTGTCGTGTGTGTCTCAGCCGGAAGCGCGAACGCCCTCTCTTCGTTGCGAGCTTTCGCGCATCCTCTTGGGTAACTTTTCCCAACCTCACTCAACGAAACAGCCTTTCTTCGCTTGAAATTCCTGCAAACATCCAGGCACGTCTGTTGCTTCTTCCTGAATCAAAGAGAGAGACCGCAGCTGGTCTCTTCAAGAGTTACCAGCGGCCAATAGCAAATGCTTGCGAAGTGCAGAAAGTTGAAGGTGACGACAATGCCGAAAGATGACCGCGATCTATTAGAACTGTTCAAAGAGGAGCTTGATTTTCTTGAAAAGGGCGGCTACGGGCGCTCGGTCAGAACACCCTGGAAGCCCACCTCTGCTTTTCAGGACTCGCTGACCTGCATTAACTACGGCTATCCGTATCGCGCGCATTCTTGCGACGAATGCCACTTGATTGATTTCGTCCCTGCGGAGAAGCGCGCGGAGACAATTCCCTGCCACCACATTCCGCTTGACAAGAAGGGCGAGACTGTCGAGACGCTTGAGATGGAAGACAACCAGCAGAAGCTGGAGAAGGCCATCAAGGATTGGCTGCGCTTGCGAATCAGGCAGATGGAAGAAGAGCGTGCGCTACGAGAGTTAGACTTTCTGACAGCCCAAAGGGATTGATGCGGCGCTGTTCTTTCTCTCTCTGTGACCTTCATCACAGTGGCGTGTGATCTGGATCATAGATTCGCACGTGGTCTCTTTCGTAGAATCCGGCGCGGACGAAGAGAAGGGCGTGCGACCATCCTTCTTAGGCAGTATTAAGTGGTGAGTACAAACGCACGATCTTCTACACGCCGCAGTTGATCTTGATTCTGCCGAACGCGAAAGCGCGCGAGCGTGAAACCGTCTCGGTCAAGGTCAACATCCCCGAGCACAGACTCGCCCGACCCCCTGGCGAGTTTGTCCAAGTCAGCCGCAGGCGGCTTCCCCGGGCCGCCTGCGGCTGAAACTTTTTAGGCTGATTTCAAATTCTGTGATGTGCATGGAACTTGCAATCAACAACGCGGGAGCAGCCCGTCACGAGTGCTATCCAATCTTTTCGGGTGCGATTCCGCAGAAAAATCCATAAGCCGGGTGAGATTACACAACTATGAAATGTCAACAAGTCACCATAGATGGAAACGAAGCCGCCGCTTACATCGCCTACAAAACAAACGAAGTCATAGCCATCTATCCGATCACGCCTTCTTCAAACATGGGGGAATCCACAGACGCCTGGGCAGCCATTGGAGAAAAAAACATCTGGGGCATGACGCCTTTGGTGCGCGAGATGCAATCCGAAGGCGGCGCTGCCGGAGCGGTCCACGGCACACTGCAAACAGGCTCGCTCTCAACCACCTTCACGGCCAGTCAGGGCTTGCTACTGATGATTCCCAACATGTTCAAGATCGCGGGCGAGCAGACCTCTACTCATTGCACAAGCCAGCACGCTCCGCGCGCGCGTCCCCTTCCTGCACGTCTTCGACGGCTTCCGCACTTCGCATGAAGTAATGAAGATTGAAAAACTCTCGGATGAAGACATCCGCACGATGATTGATGGTGAGCTTGTGCAACAGCACCGCTCACGCGCACTCTCGCCCGATCATCCAGTGATGCGTGGCACGGCGCAGAACCCGGATGTCTTCTTTCAATCACGCGAACGCGCCAACACTTTCTACAACGCGACTCCCGCCATCGTTCAGGAGTTGATGGACAAGTTTGCGAAGCAAACGGGCAGACAATATCAACTCTTCGATTATGTTGGAGCGCCGAATGCCGAGCGAGTCGTCTTGATGATGGGTTCGGGCTGCGAGACTGCGGAAGAGACTGTTCGCGCGCTCGAAGCTCAGGGCGAAAAGATCGGCCTCCTGAAAGTCAGACTCTACAGGCCATTCTCCGCCGAGCAGCTGTTGAAAGCTCTGCCTTCAACCGTTCGTTCTATCGCCGTGCTTGATCGCACGAAAGAGCCGGGCGCGGCGGGCGAGCCGCTTTATCAGGATGTGGTCACGGCCATCAGCGAGAGTTTCAGTAACGCGAGCGCGCCTTTCAAATCCATGCCGCGCATTATCGGCGGACGCTACGGGCTGGCTTCCAAAGAGTTCACGCCCGCGATGGTCAAGGCCGTCTTCGATGAACTCTCGAAAGAGCAGCCGAAAAATCATTTCAGCATCGGAATCCTTGATGATGTGACGTTCACAAGCCTTCCATTTGACACGACGTTTGCCACCGAATCATTCGACCAGGTGCGCGCAGTCTTCTGGGGCTTGGGCGCAGACGGGACTGTCAGCGCCAACAAGAATTCGATCAAGATCATCGGCGAACAGACGGATAATTTCGCGCAGGGTTATTTCGTTTACGATTCTAAAAAATCCGGCGCGATGACGGTTTCACATTTACGCTTCGGGCCACGTCCGATCAAAAGCACTTACCTGATTCAGCGCGCAAACTTCGTCGCCGTTCATCAGTTCAATTTCCTCGAACGCTACGACGTGCTTGCCGCAGCCGAAGACGGCGCGACGCTTCTCTTGAATAGTCTTTATCCGACCGAAGAAGTCTGGGCAAACCTGCCGCGCTCCGTGCAGCAACAGATTATCAGCAAGCGTCTCAAGCTCTACGCCATCAATGCCTACGCCGTAGCCAAAGAGAACGGCATGGGCAATCGCATCAACACAATCATGCAGACCTGTTTCTTTGCCATCAGCAACGTGCTGCCGCGCGAGGAAGCGATTCAGAAGATTAAAGAGTCAATCAAGAAGACCTACGGCAAACGCGGCGAGGCTGTCGTCAAGCAGAACTTCGCGGCTGTGGACGCGGCGCTCGCACACCTTTTTGAAGTCTCTGTCCCATCACAGCCGACCAGCGAGTTTGTCATGCCTCCCGCCGTGCCGCAGGGTGCGCCCGCGTTTGTGCGACGCGTGACTGCCGAGATCATAGCGGGTCGTGGCGACCAGCTTCCCGTCAGCGCGTTTCCGATTGACGGGACTTATCCGGTCGGCACGGCGCAGTGGGAAAAGCGCAATGTCGCGCAGGATGTTCCGGTCTGGGAGCCGGACCTCTGCATAGAATGCGGCAAGTGCGTGATGGTCTGCCCGCACTCTTCAATCAGAGCGAAGGTCCTTAGCCAATCTGACTTGGCAGGTGCGCCCGAAGGTTTTAAGCACATACCCGCTAAATGGCGCGAACTGCCGGACCAACTCTACACGATTCAAGTCGCGGTCGAAGACTGCACAGGCTGTAAACTTTGCGTGGAGGTTTGTCCGGCGAAAGACAAGAGCAACTCTTCGCGCAAGTCGCTCAACATGCAGCCGCAGCTTCCCCTTCGTGACAGCGAGCGCGTCAACTGGGACTTCTTCCTGCAACTCCCGGACATGCACAAGAACGGCGCAATGAAGTTCGACTCCGTTAAGAATGTGCAACTACTGCGCCCGCTCTTCGAGTTTTCAGGCGCGTGCGCTGGATGCGGCGAAACACCTTACATCAAACTGCTCACGCAACTCTTCGGCGACCGCGCCGTGATCGCCAACGCAACAGGCTGCTCAAGTATCTATGGCGGCAATCTCCCGACCACGCCTTACACGACTGACAGCGCTGGTCGTGGTCCGGCATGGTCCAACTCTCTGTTTGAGGACAACGCAGAGTTCGGACTCGGAATGCGCATGGCGCTAGATCACCAGAAGGCCTACGCGCGCCAGTTGGTCGAGCGATTGCGAGGTTTCGTTGGAGAAGAGTTGGCCGACGGCTTACTCAACACAGATCAATCAACAAACGAAGGAATCAATAAAGCGCGCGAGTTTGTAGAGGAGTTGAAAACAAAACTCGCGGACAAACAGGAGACGGAAGCGCGCGACCTTCTTAACATCAGCGACCAGCTTGTAAAGAAGAGCGTCTGGATCGTGGGCGGCGACGGCTGGGCTTACGACATAGGCTACGGCGGTCTTGACCACGTTCTC
>QHXM01000199.1 GCA_003222945.1 Acidobacteriota bacterium | reverse complement strand
CGCAAGGATGAAGATAGTTTCGCCGCGTCTCCGCGTCTTTGTGTCTCCATGTCGAGTCTTGAATTTGCGGCGCATGTGAACCGCTGATGATAGGAAGGCGCGAGCGCGGTTGTCAACGTGAAGAATTTATAGCGAACAAAGGAAGAGCACAGTTTAAGTTCTGCTGCGGCTGCGCCCCGCGACGCGCCTGCGGCGAATGGTTGGTGCGCTCGGCGGCTCGACCAGTTTGAAGGTGTTGAGAGGATCGCCCATAATGTCGCTTTCGAGCGTGGGGTCAAGCGCAAGGAGCGCGCGCATGGTGTTGCGCGGTGAAAGATGAGCTTCGTCCGTCCCGTCCTCTTCGACGCAGTTGTGCTCGATTGCTCGTGCGAGTCTGCGGGCAAGCGTCTCCCTGCCGGGCGTTCGCGTGATGTAGGCGCGCGCAACCATCGCGCCAACAAGATCGCAGGTCAACTCTTCGGGCCGTCGCCCGGCTATGTGCATCCCTGTTAAAGTTGAAGCGCGACGTGCGACCAGTCGAAATAGAGGATGAAGAGAGTCCTCTTTGCCATCGGCTATGTGCGTCAACTCGTGCGCAATAACGCTTATCATGCCTTCGTCTGATTGAAGTCCCGCCAGAAAGATCGTGCCGAAATAGACAGTGTGCGGAGTGCTGAGCATGACAGAGGCGTTGTCGCGCAACTCAACGTCAGGCTCTATCTTGTCAACTGCCATTACGCGCGAGAAGGCCGAGCGTATCTTCAAATCCTCTATGTTGTATTCGTTCGAGAGGTCGCGCAAGGCGGCTACGACCAACTCCTTCGCGGCGGGCAGAAGACGTTCTGCGCGCCTGAGTCCGGCTACTGCGTCTGGATGAGAGAGCGGAAGCGAGGGCTTGGCCTGCATCACGTCAATCGGCACGCTTCCCAAAGGGTCGCGCTCGCGCTCCTGACAGACAGCGCCTATGGCGCGCTCCACTATGTCCTGACTTTCAGGAAGCGGCGTCTCGCGCGGGCTGACTGGCGCAGGCGGTGTGCCGCCCTTCCAGGGGCTATCGTCCTGCGCAAATGCTGTGTAAGAATTTGCCGGAGCGATTGTGAAGAGAAATGCCGCGAGGACAACAAGCGTCGTTCTCAAAATCAACTGCGCGAATTTGAACTGCCGGTACTTCATCAGCAAAGCATTATAAATGATGAACGCGAAATGATGAATGCTGAATTGAACACAAATTAGTTGCTTTTATTCAGCCCTCATCATTCCGCATTCATCATTCGCCTTTCACCTGTTCTTCCACTCTGGTTTGCGTTTCTCCATGAAGGCTTTGATGCCTTCGCGCGCGTCCTCTGTCTTCATCAGTTCGTTCAAGTATAAATCCTCGACCTGCTTCAGTGCATCGTCGAAACTGCGACCGCGCGCCATGTCAAGAGCGCGCTTCGTTGCTTCAAGAGCGGGCGCTGAAAGTTCGCGCAGTTTGACGAGCACCTCTTGAGTCTTTTGCTCAAGTTCACCTTGAGGCACGACCGCGTTAACTAGACCGAGCCTTAAGGCTTCCTGAGCATCAACAAGTTCGCCCGTCAGTACAAGCTCGCGTGCGCGCCTTTCTCCTATGATGCGCGGAAGGAGCACTGCTGCTACGGGCGGAAAGACGCCTAGCTTGATTTCCGGCTGGCCGAAGCGCGCGCGCTCCGATGCGATAACGATGTCGCAGGCCGCCACAATCTCGCACCCGCCGCCTAAAGCCGCGCCGTCAACAACTGCAACTGTCGGCTTGCCCGACTGCGCAAGCGCGCGAAAGATTCCGTGAAACGAATCTAGCATCTGGTAGATAGTCTCTTCCGCGTGCTCTTCTACAGCAACGCCAGCGCTAAAGGCACGCGCGCCCTGAGCGGCCTCAAACAGAATCGCCACAAGGTCGCGTCGGCCTGCGCACTCGCCCACAGCATCCGCGATTTCGTGCATCATAGCGATGTTGAAGATATTGAGCGGCGCTCGCGCGAAAGCGATTCGCCCGACGCGATCTTCAATGTTGAATTTGATGCTTCTATGTTTATCGGGCATAAGCAGAGTCTAAATCATATCATTGGTTGATGCTCGTTCTTCATTTAACTGCCTGCAACGCCAAGCCACGCGCGATATTGCCGCGTCTGTTCCGGCGTGGGCTGTCTGACGCTAACAATCTTGTAGTCATCCATCACGCTCTTACCGAGTTTGATTGTGAAGGTGCGCAGGTCGTCGTCGCGGAAGAGCGTCAGGTTGATGACATCGCCTGGACGCTTTTCCGCAAGACGCGCCAGGAATGAATCACGATTGACGCGCTGGCCGTCGAGCGCAACTATCTGGTCGCCTGTGTTCAAGCCCTGATCGTAGGCGGTCCAAACTTGATCTGGCCATCAACTCGCACGTCTTCTGAAAATCTTCCGGCGTGTAGTTGCGGTTCTTCTTATAAAACTCCGTGTAGAGATAGCGCATCACGTCGTCCAGAGACTTCGCGCCCTTTGATAATTTGCGAATCTCTAAATCCAGAAGCAGGCCGAGCAGCGCGCCCTTTGTATAATAAGAGATTTGCGAGTTGATTGAGTTCTCGTCCGGCCTGTATTCCTTTATCCAGGAGTTGAAGCTTGCCTCTTCCGCGCTCATTAACAAACGACCGGGCGTCGCTTGCAGTGACTGAATGTTTCCAGCCACACGCCGCAAGTAATCTTCTTCACTGATAAGCCCTGCGCGGCGCAGCAGCAACCCGGAGTAGTAGTCTGTTATACCTTCTGCGACCCACAGGAGCTTTGTGTAGTTCTCCTTCGTGTAATCAAAAGGTCCGAGCGCGTCGGGGCGAATGCGCTTGACGTTCCACAGGTGAAAGAACTCGTGAGAGACGAGTCCTAGAAAACCTTTCCAGTCAGAGTCAGAGTAAAAGCGGTTGCGCTCCATCATCAAAGATGTCGAATTCAAATGTTCAAGACCGCCGCCGCCCATGTTTGTAGAGTGAAGTATGAAGGTGTAGTCGTGATAAGGAATCTCTCCCATCATTGCAACTTCCGCCTCTACGACTCTCTGTACGTCGCGCCGCATACGCTCCAAATCGTAGTTGCCTTCGCCGTCAATCACTATCCGATGCGGAACGCCCCGGACTTCAAACGAGACTACTTTGAACCGGCTGACCTCAAAGGGCGAATCATAAAGTATGTCGAAGTTTTCGGCGCGAAATGTGTTTGGCCTGCCCTCTACGGGTGGAAGTCCCGTAGCAACTCGCCAGTCATTGAATGGAACGACTGTTAGGGTCGAAGGCGCTTTTAAGTATCCATCCGGGTACATCAGTAGAGCCGCGTTGTTCCAGAAAGCGTGGTGGTCGTTCAGATCATTGGTCCGCACGGTCAGTTCGTTGGCATAGACGCGATAAGTGATGCGCAGATCGCGCGCGCCTGCGGTTTCGACACGCCATGTATCCTTGTTAGTCTTTTGCCACAGTAGCGCGCGTCCGCCGCTTGCGTCCATCGCTGCAAAGTCCTGAACGTTGCGCTCGAACTCTCGTATCAGGTAAGAGCCGGGCGTCCACACCGGCATTATCAAGTTAATCTCGGATGGAAGCTGAGCCGCGCGACGCAATCGCATCTCTACCTCAAGAAGATGCGTGTAAGGCTTGGACATTGAGACAGTGAAACTGATTTCAGGTTGTACGTCTGCTTGGTTGCCCTGCGCAGTAACATTGAACGGAGCGAAGAGCAACAAGGCGGCAACGGCTAACACCATTGCGGAAGAGTAGAAGCGGTGGATCATGCTTGAAAAACCCCTTGCTATTTAATTTTCCGGGAAGCAGCTTGAGCGAATCTTACTACGGAAAAGCAGAATTCAGAATCCAGAAGGCAGGAGTCAGAACCGCCTGACCCTTCCTTTCCGCAAAACTTTTGCGATGAAATATTTTTAGAATGCAACTCTCTGTAGCATGGAGGTGAGTGTGATGGCGGTTATCATGTGCGCGAAGTGCGGAGCTAAGAATCGCGTTGATGAGAGGACGGCTCAGAGTCGTCAACCTGTTTGCGGAAGATGCGGGGCGGCGCTTCATTTGAACGATGACGATGCGGGTAAGCCGCGCACGGTGACGGATAACACGTTCGCGCGCGAAGTTTTGGAGACGCGCAATGTTCCGGTCCTTTTGGACTGCTGGGCTGAATGGTGCGGGCCGTGCCGTATGATTGCGCCCGTGCTCGATGAGTTGGCCGCCGAATCGCAGGGACGCTACCGCATAGCCAAATTGAACGTTGACGAAAATCCGCGCACCGCAGCAGAGTTCGACATACGCAGCATCCCTACCATGCTCATCTTCAAGAACGGCACGCTCGTTGACCGCATCGTAGGCGCTCAATCCAAACAGGCAATCGCGGCAAAACTGAGACAGTGAATAGTGAATAGTGAAAAGTTAAGAACCGTCTTGACTATTCACTATTCACTATTCACTATTCACTAAAAATATGAAACGTTCTCCGCTGCTGGTTATCTTCATCACGGTCTTCATTGACCTCGTAGGCTTCGGCATCGTCATTCCCGTTCTTCCATTCTATGTAGAGGGGACGAAGTTCAATGCAAGCCCGCGCATGGTGGGGTTGTTGTTCGCATCCTACTCCATCATGCAGCTTATCTTCACGCCCGTGTTGGGAAGACTCTCGGACCGGCACGGCAGGCGTCCCATCTTGCTCATCAGTCTTCTGGGCACGTGCGCAGGCTTTCTCATACTTGGGTTCGCAACGACACTTTGGATGCTCTTTCTTGGGCGCATAGTTGACGGCATTTCGGGCGGCAACATCTCAACCGCTCAGGCTTACATCGCGGACATAACGACGCCTGAGAATCGAGCGAAGGGGATGGGTTTGATTGGCGCTGCGTTCGGGCTTGGCTTTACACTTGGTCCGGCAATAGGCGGAATCCTGAGCAAGTGGGATGTTGACGTGTTTGATTATCACATTCCGGGCATCAGCGTGCCTTTCATCTTCGCAGGCTTGATGGCGTTCGCTAACGCCACGCTGCTCTACTTCACTTTGCCGGAAACAGTCACGCCGGACCATCCTGCGCGCGCTTCGGCTGCTACGGGTCGCTGGTCGCAATTCTTCGCCGCGCTCAAGCAATCGCGTCTGGCCTTTGTGCTCGTAATCTATTTTCTCTTCGTAGTCGCCTTCTCGATTATGACGACCTCGCTCGCGCTCTTTACGATGTACCGCTTCGGTTACGATGCTTCGCATAATGGCTACCTGTTCATGTATGTCGGAATCATAGGCGTCATCATACAGGGCGGGCTGATAGGAAGATTGGCGAAAGCTTTTGGCGAGTTGCCTCTGGTGATTACGGGCGCGCTGCTCTTTTCGGGAAGCCTCTTTCTCATTCCATTGGTCGGACCAGGCAGCGGATTGATTGCGCTTCTTGGAGTCGGCGGACTCTTTGCCGTAGGCAACTCGCTTGCGACGCCTTCGCTCACGGCTCTGGCCTCCAAAAGCGTAGGGCGCAGCGAGCAAGGAGGAGTCTTGGGCATAACGCAATCCGCTGCGAGCCTGGCACGCGCAGTCGGACCATTGATTCAAGCCGCACTCATCGTTGACCCTCAGTTGTCTAACATCAGCGACCCGCTGCGCCGCATTAGTGATCGCTCATTGCTAATCACATTCTGGACTGCTGCGGGAATCATGTTCGCTGCCTTTCTATTGACAGTCTATTTCGCGCGCGCTCACGCGAGTGAGTACGGCAACGCTGAAGTTGCTTCTGCGAGCGATTAACTTAATGGCGGAAGGCTCGCTGAGATTCAATAAATGAGCAAGCTGATAAGAAGAGGATGCGTTTTGAAAACGCATGGCGCAAGCTCATGTGCCGTATTAAAGTCTTACAAAAATTGAATGAAACTGCTATAGACACGGCAATTCAGCTTGAATTTATTCGGCATGGGCTTTGCTCACGTTCTCTTTCCTATTCTCTTCGGAAACTATCTCCTTGATATAAAAATTTAGGTGCGGCAAAGGTAACTTTTATGAACGAATTATTTCGCAAGTTCTCAAGCAGAACGTCGGCAGCCGTAGGCTCGTCGTGGGCGTTCATGCTCGCCATTACGATTGTCATCGTCTGGGGTGCCACCGGACCGATGTTCAACTACTCGGACACGTGGCAGTTAGTCATAAACACCGGCACGACCATCATCACATTCCTGATGGTCTTTTTGATTCAGAACACTCAGAACCGCGACGCTAAAGCTATCCACTTAAAGTTGGACGAGTTGATTAAAGCGACAAAGGGCGCGCACAACAGCATGATTGACTTGGACAGTCTCTCGGACGCGCAGTTGAAAGAGCTTGAGGACGCGTACAAGAACATCTGCGCGGTGGAAGCGGATACTGCTGATAAAGACGAGGAAGTCATACCTATAAAGGCGATCAAGAAAGAGTTGAAGGAGAGAGAAGTACAGACAAGGTGAAGACAAATCGCAAGCTCAACGCTTTCACCGCCATATTGAAAGCAGATTGGCTTCGTCGAACTCAACCGCCTCGCCGTTCGGCAAGATATGTTTTATTCGTGCGCCGCGCTCATTGAGCGGCACAGAGAGAAGGCCGACGCGATGACAATTCGCGCGCGGGCTTGCGTGATTTGTAAGCGGCTGAGATTCAGAGCAAAGAATGCAAACGCGCATCTCAGAAGCAAGCTCCATTATTCGATCAAGCCCTCTCGCTAAATCCGCAGGCGGCGCGATCACTTTGCCCCCGCACTCCGGCAGATGCTCGTAGCCGATTCCGTTCTCAAGAAGGAGTTCTTCCAGCACGCGCCCGTTGTACTGCGGCCAGCGCGAGCGCGCGTGGCTTCTGACATCGCACACGAAAGCTATCGCGTGCTTTCTGAGTAGCTCAAGAAAGTAATCAAATGGATGACGACCGTGACCGATTGTATAGATTGTTGTTGATGACATTTGAAGTTTATAAAAAGCAGCGGACCAGATACGCGATAAGGCTTAAGACAATCGAGACCAGCAGCATTGACGTGATTGGAAAAAGGATGCGCGTGCGTTCACCTTCAATGCGAATGTCGCCCGGCAGACGACCAAACCAGGAGAGCGCGCCCGAAAGAATCAAGAGTCCAACGAGAACCGCGCAAACACCTGCGATGATGACTATCCAACCCACTGAGCGAGGCATGACAAATCTTTTAAGTTATGAGTTTTGAATTTCGAGTGTTGAGTTAAAAGCAAATGCCTGTCTTTAATTCAAAACTCAAAGTTCATAACTCATAACTATTCAGTTCCTTTCAACCTCTTCTCCATCTCACTCTTCAAATCCTCGAACGAAAGTTTCACAAGACTTCCTCCCGCGAACATGGGATCATTCGTCACGTCCATAAAAGCGAAAGGCGGCTGTGTGAGACTCTCCATCTCTTCATCAGTCTCAAAACTCGTCTCCGCGAGAATCAATCCCCAGAGCGCGCCCAAGAATAGATCAATACCAAAGATGCGCCCTTCGTGCTCAAAAGGGTAGCGGTTCTTGCGAATCTCGTTGCCCTCGAAGACGGAGAGGACTTCATACTCTGCGCGGCTCAAGTATGTGTTCGTGATAACTGTGCGCGAGAGGTCCTCCACGTCGGGCGCAAACTTCTGCGTCAGTTTCCACTTGTACTCTTTCGTTTCCGGCACGCGAATCTTGCGTAGGCGAAGCCGAGTGTTCGTGATGTAGTTGTCCCAGATTTGAACGTGCTTACTTGCCCGCGTCAGAGGCTCAGGCAATTCGCGTAAGAGAAATCTTCGCTCGCGCTCAATGAGCGCATATTTACCAAAATCCGAATTCATAATTGTAGGGGCAGTGACAAGTCCTCTGCCCGTTGCTTTGATTAACTGCGGGCAGAGGACTTGTCTGTAAAGTGCCAAGACATTCTTTACGCTTCGTTGTCAGGACATCCTTTACACTTGTGCTGCCTCGCTCGCTGTCTTTGAGCGCGCAGGTCGTAGCCTGACGGCCCGGCTGCGGCCTGTGCCTAACTCAATCTCACGAATGGTCTGATGGCGATAAGTGACCACCAGCTTCTCATCTAACTCGTCCACACGAACTCGCTCACCGGCTAAAGCTTCACAGACGAAATAGCGGCTTCCTCGCCAGTTGAGCATTCCTTGCGTGTTCAACCTTCTGACGTGGCCGCCTGTGTATTCCCACTCTTCAACCTGCTCTTGATAAGGGCGCAGATTCTCTCCCGTATAGACTTCCGATGGCGTCTTCATCGCGAGCGCTTCGTGCGGTCGCTCTGCCTGAATAATAGAGCTTCACCCGTTGTTTGATGAGCCACACCGAGAGCCACGTCAGCCCATGCTCGTTCGTCATTGAATACCACGGTGCGCCGTGATCCATCAGCATCGCCTGCGGCACACCGCCAGCGCGGAAATGAACTTGCAAGACCTCATGGACGCGCCTCGCGCCAGTTCCCTCAAGCGGCCACAAGCCGACGAGATAGCGGCTGCAATCATCCAGCAGTGTGAGCGGGTAACATTTGCCTTCACGAACCCGGTACTCGCCCTTGAAATCCATCTGCCACAGTTCGTTACACTCAGCGCGGGCAAAGCGGCGCGTGGCGGCTCGCCGCTCATCCTGTGGCCAGACCCTGCCCGCCCGGTGCAAGATGCGGTGAATGGTGCGCACGGGCAGTTCCACCCCGGAGCGGGCGAGCAGGGTCTGAAGCTTACGTGCGCCCCATCCTTTCTCATCGCGCAAGCGCAAGACCTGCTCTTCCAACTCCGCGCTCGTCCTTCGTGGCGAGTTAAGGGGACGCCGCGAATGCTCAGAGAGCGCGGTGAGTGAACCCGCTTCTTTGTATCTGTGCAACCACAGGTAGCCGGTCGGACGGCTCACCCCATATTCGCGGCACAACTGGCTGATCGTCGCCTCTTGCTTCTGCGCACGCAAGACAAACTCCACTCGATGATCCATGACGCTTTCAACTTCCAGGGCATCTTCAGTCCTCCTCAGAGGCTGAAGCTTACTCCCTTCAAGTGTAAAGCATGTCATGGCAACGTTCTGTCAAGTATCTCTTGGCACTTTACAGACTTGTCACTGCCCCTACAGGTTCAATCTTACGCTCCGACCAACTCTTCTTCGCGCTCTTCAAGAAATTCGTGCGGCTCTACGATGCGGCCTGCGATTGCAGAGGCGGCGACGACATATGGCGAAGCGAGATAAACTTTACCCGGACCGCTCCGGCCCGGAAAGTTTCGATTCTGCGCGCTGACTGTGACCTGGTCAGGAGACTTAGACGCGCCCGGTCCGGCGTTGATGCACGCGCCGCAAGAGGGGTCAATCAGTTCAGCACCGGCGCGCTCGAAGATTTCTATGTAACCTTTCGATTGCGCGTACTGCTTTATCTTCTGCGAGCCGAATTGCAGATATAGATGAACGCCGGGAGCGACACGCTTGCCCTGCTCTACAGCGCGCTTCAAAACAGCCGCGTACATATCCATGTCCGCCATCTTGCCGCCAGTGCATGAGCCGCCGTAGGCCGTGTCAATCCTGACCTCATCTGTCAAATCAGAGATATTGATGCCGTTGCGCGGGTCGCCGGGCGTTGCGACCATAGGGCGAATCTCCGAGAGATTGATTTCAAACGTGGCGGCGTATTCGGCGTCCTCGTCGCTTCTGATAAAACCTTTGCGAATCTCTTCGGCGTCGAGGCCGCGCATACGCACCAAATATTCGAGCGTCACTTCGTCAGGCTCTATAATTCCGGTCGTGCCTCCTGCTTCGACGGCCATGTTCGTCAAGGTCGCGCGCTCGTCAATCGGCCAATCACGCAATCCCTCGCCTGCGAACTCCAGGACCTGTCCGATGCCTTTGCCCTCTTTCATGTAATCTGTGGAAAGAATCTTTAGCATTACATCTTTGGCAGAAACGTCGTCGCGCTTTCGCCCATGAAGTACGAAGCGGACCGTTTCTGGAACGCGAATGCGAATGTCTTTGGTGTACCAGGCGTTCGCCATGTCGGTTGAGCCAACGCCGAAGGCGAAGCAGCCCAGGACGCCAGCCATGCAGGTGTGCGAGTCCGTGCCTATGACGAGTTGGCCGGGAAGCGCAATGTCTTCGACAACGGCGTTGTGGCAGATGGCTTCAGAGCCGTGCGCTTCAGTTCCCGCGTAGAGCTTGATGCCCTGTTGTTCTGTGAAAGCTGCTTGCGTGACTGCAAGGCCGTCAGCGCGTTCAAGCAGACCCATCTTGCGCTTCTCTTCCGGCATCACGCGACCTAAGAAGGTCAAATGATCGCGGAAGGCATAGACCGACTGAGGCTCTGTCACGCGCGCCGTTTTGCCTAGAGCTTGCTTGAATAGACTTTCAGCCATAGGCGTGACGTACTCGTGTGAGAAGCGAACATCTGCGACGGCAAAGAGCGCGTCACCGGGTTTGACTGCTTCGACGCCAGTCTCTCCTGCTCGGACGAAAGCATGACGCGCGATGATCTTCTCTACAATATTCATCGGGCGCTTCTGTGTTTCAAGCGCAGGCGGATGTACCTCGCCCGCCAGCCGCGCCTTGTTGTAATTGAAGAGTCCGCCGTACTCGACAATCGCTTTCGAGATTGCGTCAAGCCCGCGCGTGAACTCTTCCAGAGGAATCTCTTCGCCCATGCCTATGCGCTCAACGAGGCCGAAGTCTGTCGAAGTCAGAAGCCCTATGTTCTGTGAGTTCTGTCCGTAAATTTTTTCGATGGTCTTTGCTATGACAAGCTCAATTCCGGCCCACTTCTCAGCATAAGGCGCTGTCTCGCGCGACGAGCCGCAGCCCTTCGATAGACCTGAGACGACGACAGCGAAGCCGCCGCGCTTCACCTCATCCTTCTTCACGGCCTGCTCGCGCATACCGACATAGACATATTCGCCAAGCGTCTCGTCGTAATAGAAACAGACCCAGCCGGGCGTTATCTCGTCTGTAGAGATGTTGTTCATCAGCGGAAGCTCTTCGCCGTTGTTTAAGTCTTCGCGCGATTCCAACTGGCGACGAATCAACGAAGTGTCTTCGGTCAGGAAAAGAATTCGCCCATCGAATTTAACGCGGTCGGGGCGCTTGGCTATCTTCTCGGCGGTCATAATTGCTCCTTAAAAAGTTGCGAATGATTCTTGTGATTCGGAAGAGAAGATTATAACCGAAGCGCAGGAAAAGTCGCAGGAGGCTTGAGATTTCAGGTGACGGCAAAGCGGGCTGCCGACCCCATGAATGTCGTGTAATATAATTATGGCGGCGATTTTGCCGTATAATACAAAGTTAGACTCTTTCGGTTGCGTATGGACTCTCATTAAGTTCCAACCTATTATCTTGAAAACTTTATTAGGGAGGTACTGTGTGCTCAAGCAACCATTAGCAGAAGTTTTTGGATTCCCCATAGATAACAAATCACCGGAAGCTACTCGCTACCGTGAAAAGCGACTTTGCCCATTCAACAATAAAGTCCCCAACTGCACGAAAGATAAAGCTAACGACCCGCTCGGAGTATGCAGCGTATATGAAGGTGACTCAGTAGCCATCACTTGTCCTGTACGTTTTCGGGAAGAATGGCTTATTGCCGATGATGCTGCCGCTTTCTTCTTTCCACCTGATGCAACGTGGACATCTCTAGTTGAAGTAAGGCTCAATGATAAGCACGGTAAGTCTGCGGGCAACATTGATGTTGTGCTTGTCTCCTATGACGAGCGAGGCCGTGTTATGGATTTTGGCTCTTGTGAGGTGCAAGCCGTTTATATCTCAGGAAATGTCCGAGCGCCGTTTGAGTATTTCATGCAAGACCCGGAAACAAGATTTGAAATGGATTGGAGTGGCAAACCGAACTACCCTCGACCTGACTACTTATCATCCTCACGAAAGAGACTCGCGCCTCAATTATTATTCAAGGGCGGCATTCTTCATGCTTGGGGAAAGAAGCAAGCAGTTGCTATCCATCGAAACTTCTTCAACACATTGCCGGAAATGGCTGAAGTTAAAGCCCAAGAAGCAGAGTTGGCATGGCTCATCTATGATTTGGCACATGACGAAACGCAGAACATCTATAAACTCCAACGTGGGCAAATTGCTTACACGAGATTCGAGCCTGCCATGTTAAAGCTGACGACGG
>QHXM01000090.1 GCA_003222945.1 Acidobacteriota bacterium | reverse complement strand
GTCGTGAACCTCTCGGACCAGACGGAGATTGACGAGCTTGAGGACAGGGGCGAGGAGTATCTGCGCCTCACGCTCGAAGGCATAGAGAATGTGCGCGTGCTCTTTCTTCGTGTGAAGAAAGAGTTTGAGAAGCTTCGCACAGAGCAGAAGGTCTTGCGCGGCAAGAGGTCTAAAAAGCTTCTGCGCTTGAGACGTAAAGTTGCAGGCACACGCCTTGAGATTGCTCGTCAGATAGCAGACTTAAGTTTGCGTGAAGAGACACGCCAGCGCTTGATTGGCGCAATCGCGGCTCGCTACAAAGGGGTTCGCTCTGTGGAGCGCGAGATTGACAAGCTGACTGAAAAGCTAAACCGCAAGCGCATCAAGCCAGATGAAGCGAAGGAATTGAAACGACAGATCAGCGCAGCCAAGCGTCATCTCAAGCAGATTGAAGCGGAGACCATGCTCTCGCCCGTTGAGATCAAACGCGCGCATCAAGGCATCGCAGTCAACGAAGCGCAGACCACACAAGCCAAGCGCGAGATGACGGAGGCGAACCTGCGCCTTGTGGTTTCGATTGCCAAGAAGTATGTCAATCGAGGGCTTCAGTTTCTAGACCTGATTCAAGAAGGCAACATAGGATTGATGAAAGCTGTTGATAAGTTCGAGTGGAGACGAGGCTATAAGTTCTCGACCTACGCTACGTGGTGGATTCGTCAGGCAATCACTCGCGCTATTGCTGATCAGGCCAGGACGATTCGTATTCCTGTACACATGATCGAGACCATCAACAAGCTCGTGAAGACTTCTCGCGCGCTCGTGCAGGAGTTGGGGCGCGAGCCTACGAATGAAGAGATTGCCGATAGAGTTGATATGTCTGTGGCAAAGGTTCGCGCGGTCTTCAAGATGGCGCAGCAGCCTGTCTCTCTTGAAACTCCGATTGGCGAAGAGGAAGATTCGCATCTGGGCGATTTCATTGAAGACAAATCAGGCAGCAGCCCCGCCGAATCTGTTGTCGCATCGAACCTGCGCGAGATAACGGATGAGGTGCTGGCAACGCTCAGCCCGCGCGAGGAGAAGGTCATCAAGATGCGCTTCGGCCTCGGCGGACTCGGCGAAGAGCACACGCTCGAAGAGGTCGGCGAAGACTTCTCCGTCACACGCGAGCGCATACGACAGATCGAAGCCAAAGCTCTAAGGAAGCTACGGCATCCTTCGCGCGCTCGCCTGCTAAAACCCTTCATCGAAGGACAACAGCAGTAAGGCGCGACGCGGGGACACGGAGAAAATAAAGAAGGCAGCAAAGCGATATGCTTTGGCTGCCTTCTGCTTTTTGCTTACTGCCTTCTGTTCTTCGCCGCGTCTCCCGCTCTCCGCGTCTCTTCAGTGCGATTGCTTATAAAGCCGCTTCAATCGCTCAATCGTATCTGCCTCGCGCGTGCTCTTGTCGGTGCGCTCGCGTTTGAAGCGTGGGATGCGCAGGGCGTAACCGGCGCGGTAGCGGTTCGTTTTCTGTATATCCTGAAAGTCAACTTCTATAACCATCTCAGGCTCAATCTCGACATTTCGCCCGCGCGTTGTGATTATCTTCGGTTCGAGTTTCGCGGTTAAATCTCTCAATATCTCTTCAGGAAAACCTGTGCCGACTTTGCCGACAGTCTTGAACTCATCCTGATCGCGTATGGCTATGATTAAGCTTGAAAGCAGTCCTCGCCTGCGCCCCGATCCCCAGATGCCACCCGTGACTACAACATCCAGAGTCTCAAACGCGGGCTTGATCTTCATCCAGTTGTCTGTTCGCTTGCCTGGAACATAAGGCGCGTCCGGGTCTTTCACCATTAAGCCTTCATGCTTTGCACGTAGCGCTTGTCGGAAGAACTTTTCTTCGTCTTTAATTTGGTCCGACACAATCTCGTCCGTTATCTTCACGCGGTCTGTTGAGCGAAAAAGTTTTCTCAGTCGCTTGCGGCGCTCGCTCTGCGGTTCAGTCATCAAATCACGGCCTTCGTGATAGACCAACTCGAAGAGATAGAGTACGAGCGGAATCTCTCTCGCCTTCTCTTCAATCCTGTGCACGCGCCCAAGACGCATGAGCACTGCTTGAAACGGCTGCTTCTCTTTCAAAGCAGGATCAAATGCCACAGCCTCGCCTTCAAAGATTGCATCGCCTCCCTTCCAGGCTTTGCGCAGAGCCTCTACCAGATCGGGCATTGCTGCCGTGTCGTCGTTCAATCTACGCGAATAGAATTTAATCTCAGGCCGCTTTCCCTTTTTATAGTGAATCTGAAGACGCGCGCCGTCGTATTTGACTTCAAAGATTATCTGCTTTCCCTTTAGCCGCTCGAAAATCTCAGCAGGGTCGTCAACCTTGTGCGCGTTCATAAACTGGTAGGGACGAAAGAGCGCGAGTCCTGACGTTTTAAGACTCTTCTCGCCCTGCTTGGCGCGCACAGATGCCAAGCCTATATCGTTCGTCATAGCATAGAGATGCTCAACATCATCTGCGTCAACGTCGAAAGTTTTGGCGATTGCTCTTGAAAGCGTCCCGAAGCCAACGCCAATTCGCATCTGATTCAGGACCATGCGCGTAAAATATTTAGCGCCGCCCGCGGTCGTGTTGGCGAAGATATCTTCTATAAGTTTCAAGCGGTCCTCGTCGCGCTCGACTGTTCGATTAAGACGCTGCCATAGCTTATCAACGGTCAGACGATCAGAGCCATCAACAATGTTCGCCACGACCTCGCTCATGTCGCCCGTGCGCTTGACCTCATCGTCTATCTCCGCCTCAGTCTTACCCGAAGCCTCGACGAGCGCGGTTCTAATTGTTCCCGGTCCTATGCCGAGTTTATCCGACAACTGCGGGTCAACGACTTCGCCCACGGTGAAATGCGCGACGGCCTCAAGCGTTCTCTTGTCCAGGCTTTTGAAAAGCTTTTCGAGTATGCGAATCCTTTGCGGCTCGCCTTTGACCTTTTGAATCTCATCATAAATTTGCGCAAGCTTAGAAAATTTCATAGCTGATTTGGAAAAGCGCGTTTCAGAATAGACAGAGCAAGTAAGATAGAAATACAGTGGTAAGCAAAATGCAAGTCCGAACGGATTGATAACTCGAAAGAAAGGAGGGCGCGAAATGGCGAAATCGAAGAAGGCGCGCAGGCTCGATGAGTTGGCCGCGCAGATACGTGTCTGCACAAAGTGTCCGCTCTGGGAATCAAGAACGCTGGCAGTTCCGGGCGACGGCAAATATACCTCGAAGGTGATGATTATAGCCGAAGCTCCGGGCAAGGAAGAGGACGAGTCGGGTCATCCTTTCGTAGGCTCTGCCGGAAGATATTTAGATCATGTGCTCGAAGGGACAGGCATTGATCGCAACGATTTCTTTATCACGAATACCGTGAAGTGTCGGCCTCCGAAAAATAGAACGCCTAAAAGTAATGAGATAAAGACCTGCACTTCAAATTATCTATTTGAGCAGATAGAGTTGATTAATCCGAAGTTGATAATGCTGCTCGGCGGCGTTGCCGCGAAGACAGTGCTTGGTATGAAAAGTATTAACGAAGCGCGCGGGCGCATCATCGAGCGCGACGGTCGCAAGTATCTGGTCGGCTATCACCCTGCGGTCAGATTTTACAGAGAAGACTTGGGCGGGAAGGTTAAAGAGGACTTCGCACGTCTCAAGCGCGAATTGAAAAAACTTTAGCGCATCTCTTGTCAGTACCACCAGCGAGAGCAGGGATGAAGGATGAGGGATGAGGGATGAATGAAAAGCAGTTGGCTTTACTTCATCCTTCATCCCTGCCGCCCTCATCCCCTTTGTTCCCCGCTACCGCAGGCGGTACTGACATACGTGCAATCATCTCACCTGCTTATCTTCGATCTGATTGTTTGTGCTTCCTGCTGAATGGCTGTGCTGACGCTTGCTTGGTCGCCCTCTTCCTTGCCTGTGGCTGAGGATTGAACTTGGGGCGATGATCCGCCGACAGGAATCAGCCTGTAATCAACGTGCGCTTCAGATTTATCAACACCGCCAGAGCCTACGCCCGACGCACGGCCAAGCAATCCGCCTATCTTCTTTGAAGCTGACGCTTGCTTCAAAGTTGAAATGTCCGTGTAGAGTATGAAGTCGCACTGCTTCGCTTTCGCTTCCGTCTCAATTGCGGAAGGCGAAGTCGCGTCGAGCGCAATGGCTGTGAGCCTTGAGCCGCTGAGCGAGCCTATGAGTTGTTCGCGCAGAGAGTCTGTGGAGACTGTCCGATCCGTCTTGTTGTTTATAGCCACAACGCCAACGCGAATCTCGCCCGGTCGCTTCGATTCAGTTGCACCTGAAGAACTCATCCCGCCCGAATCAGACGTGCGATTGTTGCCGCCGTTGTTCATCGCAGCCATTATCTCGCTAGGGTTGACATTGTAGAGTTCCTGCATGTTGCTGGCTTGAGTGTAGCCGGAAGGAATGTCAAAGAGCGCTGCGTCGAGCGTAGTCCTCTGAAGATCCACGACCTCCTGCCTTATGGTCGTGGCTCTGCCCTGCTCGTCGTAGATGGTTGTCGTCATGTCAAGCGGGTAGCCCATGCGACCCGTGCCCGTGTACCTGTAGCGGATTCTATCCTGACAGCCCTGCCGTCCGGGAGTCTGACGCGCTTCTGTCGGACCACCTGTTGCGCAAGATAGGTCCGCCTGAAAATCTATGAACCATCCGTCTTGCTCGAAGCGAGACTTAGGCGTGCAAGCGCCCGGACCGGGATCAACTGTCGAAGTGATTTTCAGGTGACGCGCGCGGAAGCCAAACATATCCTTGCGCTCGCCCGTGTCCGTGATGTTCATGGTGTAGGTGACGAAGCCGCCGCTGCGTGTGTCCGCTGGCGAGCTTGACATATTGCTTGCGCCGCCTGAAGTAGAAGCTGCGCCCGCGTCATCGAGCGGTGTAATGTAATACTTCCTGGCCTTGTCATTGATCTGTAACTTACGCTTGCGGTCGCACTGATCTATATTGGCGATGGTCGGCATCATCGCGGCCACGCGCTCGTCCATGCCTGCTTGCGCGCCTATCTTATTCTCAGTGCGCTTGCGCGTCCCCTTGATGTAGGTCGTGTTCTCGCTTACGACCTGACCGTTCGCGCTCATGCGTTGTGTGATCTTTACGTCTTGCGCGAGTGCTGTAGTCACGGCGCAGACTGTTAAGATAATCGCGCCGAAAAATATCGATAGCTTATTCTTCATGTTCTTCTCTCCTTCCTTGTTGTCTGGGCAACGGGTTCTATCTCCCCTATCTCTCTTCGGCCATTCGGCACAGAAAGAGACTCAAAGGGATTGAAAGATTCACTTGTTTACGAAATCACATTCGTTGAGAAAAAAGTTCTTCGAAGCCACAAGCGAGAGCGGCACACACGGAGGAGTCCAACTCAAGCAAGGCTCCAAATTGAGGAGTTTCATCGGACGATTAAACGATATAAGCAAACAAGCATCAAGTCAACAGAGTGACAGAAAAAGGCCGAAAAGCAGCCTGTAAATCCTTTCTTCCAAAAAGCGCGACATCCAGACTCCGCGTCTATCGCGCATCGCCCTTCGGAAACATTACGCGCTCCGGCTCAGCATTCAATCTTTCGAGCATCTTTTTGATGAGACGATTTTTCACTCTCCCGGCCTCTCTGGGTTTGACCAGGTATCTGACAGTCGCGTCAAGCCAGGTGTTCTGGTTGATGCGAAAGATGACCGATGGATGCTCTCTGACTTCGAGTTGGTCAACAGGCGTTTGCGACAGAAGCTCTCTGTAGGTTCTGATGCGCTCCATCATAGCTTGCCCTATCTCTTCTTCTGCAACCTCCTGCATTGTCTTCGCTATAAACTCCAGATCGCTCTGGTAAGCTACGGAAAAACTTATCTCGTTCCAGATATATGGAAAGAGCGGCCAGGAGTAGTTGTAGATGGGCGAGCTTAGAACGTTTGAGTTCGGAAATTTTATGACTCTGCCGCTTGGATGGTCCGTTGAAAGATACTGACCGCCGAACTCCCACAGCGTCGTGTCCAGGTAGCTAACGTCAATCACGTCGCCCGTCGCGTCGCCTATCTTGATTCTGTCCCCGACTCTGTAAGGCCCACGGACCAGAATATAAATCCATCCGATGAAACTCGTAATCGGCGTCTGAAGAGCGAAGCCCAGGATCAAGGAGATTAGGCCGAGCGAGACGACGGCCGTGTACCAATTTTCAGAGAGGACGGAGAGGATTATGAAGGCAAGGACGATCCATACCAGCAGATTCAGAATTCGTTTAAGGTTGTAGCGAGAGACCGCGTCATCCAGCCGCCCGATCAAGTAAATATTGATAACCTTTGCCGCCGCCAGAACAACCACGCTCGCCATCGCGCCCAATACCAAGTGTTGGAGTATGACGTGTAAGCGTTCGCCAGCGAAACCAAAGAAACTTAAACGGACCAGATAATATAGGCCGCTTAGACCGACGAGCAAGGTAATGTAAGTTCCGATCCAGACCTTCTCTTTTGTCTCGACAACAGGCTTCGTCGGCTCTTTATTGCCAGCCGTTTGCTTCAGAGCCTTGCGTACATCATCCTGATTCTTTAGCTGCTCGACCTCAGCCTTCCGCTCTTCAGTCGCCATTCCCCTTCAACCTCCTTGTCTCATTCAAATCATTCGGAAGCGCGCCATTAAGATATAAACGACAAATCGAGCACATGCAATCGTGTTTGAGCGACTTATAAAAGCACTCCTGCGAAAATGTACGAAGGCGTATTGAGCATCACCGATTCGAGTGTTATGCTATTGTTCAAAACCGATTCCCTTATCCCCTTTAATCGAACCCTCGAACAGGCATGAGCCTTAAGGGACTCTGTCTCTCTTTGCCTTTGCGGTCCACTTGAAGGACGCGCGCGAGAAGGTTTGAGCAAATGTAATTATTTGTAAGTAAATTCGGAAAGGGAAACTTGCATCATGTCACTTAAAGATTTAATGGAGCGGTTGGAGATGTTCGAGCCGACCGAATATCCATTCATCAGTCTCTATTTGAACGCGCAGGCAAACGAGCGCGGGCGCGACGACTACGGTCTCTTCGTGCGGCAGGAGTTGAAAGCCCGCGCAGAGACCTTTGAGCAGCACACGTCTGCGCGCGAGAGTTTCGACCGCGATGTGGAGCGCATCAACACGTATCTGGAACAAGAAGTGCGCCCATCTGCAAACGGCATAGTCATCTTCGCTTGCTCGGGCGCGAACAGCTTCTTCGAGGCGGAGCAGTTGGATGTTCCAATTGAGCAGAATCGGCTCTTTGTCTATAACCAGCCGCATCTGTATCCGCTCGCGCGCCTGCTGGAGCAGTACCCGCGCTACGCTGTGCTTCTTGCGGACACGAACTCCGCCCGCATCTACGTCTTCATGCAAGGCCGTGTCATTGACCAAAAGGAGATTGAGAGCGTCAAGACAAATCGCTCGCAGGTAGGCGGCTGGTCGCAGATGCGTTATCAGCGCCACATAGACAACTATCACCAGCAACATGCCAAAGAGGCGATTGATGTTTTGGACCGTGTCGTGCGACAGGACAAGATAGAGAAGATAATCCTGTCGGGCAACGAAGATACGATCATCCCTACTTTGCGCGACGAGATGACGAAAGAGCTTGCGGACAAGGTCGTTGACGTTCTAAACCTGAGCGTCAAAACGCCTGAGCACGAAATTTTGGAAGCTACGATGCAAGCTCTTCGCATTCACAACGCAACGGACGACGCCGAAAAGGTCCGAAGACTTCTCGATGAATATCGCGCGGACGGACTCGCAGTTGTCGGCGTCGCCGCGACGTTGGAGGCGCTAACGAACGGGCAGGTTGAAGAGCTTCTCATCAGCGCCACGATGAGAGGCATACGCTATGATGAGAAGCAGATTGAGAAGGTGATGGCGGCTTACGCACCCACAGCAGGGCACGCTGCGGACACAAGTGAGCCGCGCACTGTCGCAGATGAACTCGTCAAACGCGCAGAGCAATTTTCGTCCGCGCGTATCACTTTCGTCGAAGACGAATCATCGCTTGCGAGCGCAGGCGGAGTGGGCGCGTTCCTGCGCTACAGAATCACTGACAGACCGGGAGGAGAAAATGTCGGATAAGGACAGGCAGAAGAAGGACGGCAAAGACAAGAACAAGAAGAACCAGGCCATGAACGCGGCGCACAAAAATAAACGCCAGCAAAAGGCGAGCGCGCCACAGCAGGCAAAGGCTCAATCGAACTTAACGGACACGCAGTCGGGCGCAGCAAGCAACCGCTAAAGCTGGGAGCGCAGGCGGCACGGCCTGCATTGAGCGCCTATTGGCGCGAACAATTCGTTAGATTGCCAGAGCAATCTTGCAGGCAGGGATGCCTGCGCTCCCAGCACATGCCGACGCTATTCAACTGTCACAGATTTCGCAAGATTCCTCGGCTGATCCACGTCGCAGCCGCGTCGCACGGCTATGTGATATGCAAGAAGTTGAAGCGGGATGACGGCCAGGATTGGCGAGAGCAGGTCGGAAGCTTGCGGAATCTCAATCAAGTGGTCCGAAACAAGCGCGGACATAGAATCGCCTTCCGTCAGGATTGACAGCACCACACCTTCGCGCGCTTTTACCTCAACAATGTTCGAGTGAGTCTTCTCGTAGCGAAGCTCTGAGGCTCGGTTGCCCTCTTCGCGGGTGTTGATGAAGACTACGGGCAGCCGCTCGTCAATCAGAGCGTTCGGCCCGTGCTTCATCTCGCCTGCAGGATAGCCTTCTGCGTGAATGTAGGAAATCTCTTTCAGCTTCAATGCACCTTCGAGGGCTACCGGAAAGTTTATTCCGCGACCCAGGTATAGAAAATCCGTCGAGCGGAAAAACTCTTTCGAGAGTTCTTCAATACCGTCCGCATCATTCAATAGATGCTCAATCTTGACGGGAAGCTCCGCGAGTTGCTGGGCGTGATGGCGTGCTTCATCCTGCGAAAGTACCCCGCGCAGTTGTCCCAGATAAAGACCGAAGAGATAGAGCGCAATCATCTGCGAGGTGAAGGCTTTCGTAGAAGCAACGCCAATCTCAGGGCCTGCGTGCGTGAGGATTGTTCCGTCAGCCTCGCGCATAATCATAGAACCCTGCACGTTGCAAATAGCCAGAACCTTCGAGCCGCGCTCTTTCGCTTCGCGCAGCGCTGCGATGGTGTCTGCCGTCTCGCCCGATTGTGAGATGACCAGAAGCAGCGCGTTCTCGTCTATCACAGGATCGCGGTAACGAAACTCCGAAGCGTAATCAATGTCAACAGAGACACGCGCAAGTTGCTCAATCATGTATTTGCCTGCGAGTCCTGCGTGCCAGCTTGTGCCGCAGGCAGCGATCTTGATTGATGTGAAGCGGCGAAAATCCGACTCCGTAATGTTCTTCATCTCATCCAGAAAGACGCGGCCAGTATCAAGAGAGATTCTTCCCTGAACAGTGTCGCGCACGGCGCGCGGCTGCTCGTAAATCTCCTTGAGCATGAAATGTTTGAAGCCACCCTTTTCGGCCATGATCGGGTCCCACGTGATGCGCTGCTGAGAAGGCTCGACCGAGTTGCCCTCAAAATCTGTTACGCGAACGGCGTCGCGCGTTAGCACCGCTATCTCGCCATCGCCAAGAAAGAAGATGTCTCGCGTGTGTTGAAGGATGGGCGGAATGTCGGAGGCAACGAAGTATTCGCCGTCGCCGAGTCCAATGACGACAGGCGGCCCCTGTCGGACCGCAATGATCGTGTCAGGTTCGTCAGCATTGATGATTGAGAGAGCGAAAATTCCATGCAGGTCTGCGACTGTGCGCCGCACAGCTTTCTCGAACGAGTCGCCAGACTTCAAATACTCTTCGATTAAGTGTGCGACGACTTCAGTGTCGGTTTCTGTCACGAAGCGATGATCGCTTTTGCGCAGGCGATCCTTCAGTTGAAGATAGTTTTCGATGATGCCGTTGTGGACCACGACGACGCGACCTGTGCAGTCGCGGTGCGGGTGCGCGTTCTCTTCCGTCGGACGCCCGTGCGTAGCCCAGCGCGTGTGGCCTATGCCGTAAGTGCCATCCAGAGGGTTGAGGCGAATTGCTTCCTCAAGATTCCGAAGCTTTCCTTCCGCGCGACGAATCTCAAGATCGTGCTTTTCATCAACGACAGCAATGCCAGCCGAATCGTATCCGCGATATTCCAGCTTCCGCAGCCCGTCAATGATGACAGGCACAACCTGCTTGTTGCCAACGTAACCAACAATGCCACACATGATGAAAACAGAGTGATGAGTGATGAGTGATAAGTGATGAGAGCGCGGCTATTCGGGTTGAGCCACTAAGCTTTCATCTTTCATCGTCTCACTTTCATCCTTTGTTGCCTCCTTATTTTCGCTAAACCTCTTCTTGACGACTGCCGGAACGCCTGCGACGAGCGTGTCGGGCGGAACATCTTTCGTGACGACTGAGCCTGCGCCTGTCACTGAGTTGCGGCCCACGCGCACGGGCGCTACGAGCATTGTGTCAGAGCCTATCTTAACCTCGTCTTCGATAACGGTCTCATGCTTATTCTTGCCATCGTAGTTGCAGGTGATAGTCCCTGCTCCAATATTCGTCTTCTCGCCAATGGTAGCGTCGCCCAGATAGGTTAGATGCATCGCTTTTGATTTACGTCCGATGCGGGATTTCTTCACTTCAACGAAGTTGCCGACAGCAGCGCCCGCTTCCATCTTCGCTTGCATTCGCAGGTGAGCCGATGGACCGACTGTGCAACCGTCAGCAATCTCGCTCTCGACAATCACGCAATGGTCTTTGATACGGACGCCGTTGCCAATGCGCGAGTCAGTTATGCGCGTGCCTGAGCGTATCTCGCAATCGTCGCCTATGACGGTGTTGCCCTCTATGTGAACGTCCGGGTAGATGACGCAGTCGCGGCCTATCTGAGCATCCGTTGAGACGTAAGTATGCTGCGGGTCTATGAAGGTTACGCCGCCATCGAGCATTAGGCGACGAAGTGTGCGTTGACGAAGGATGCGCTCGAACTCCGCCAATTCGACGCGCGTGTTGATGCCTGAGACTTCGCGCTGGTCCGTATGAAGAAAGATGCTCACGTCTTCACCCTCTGCGCGAAGAATGCCGGGCACGTCCGTCAGGTAATACTCGCCCTGAACATTTAGGGGTTGCACACGCTCAAGCGCGTGAAAGAGCGTGCGAGTCTCAAAGCAGTAAATACCCGCGTTTATCTCCTTAATCTGGCGCTCTTCCGCCGTTGCGTCCTTTTGCTCAACTATCTTCTGAAAGCGCCCGTCTTCATCTCGCACGATGCGTCCGTAACCCGTCGGGTCTTCTAATCGAACTGTCAGCATTGTGCACGTTGCGCCGCGACCGCGATGTGTGCGGTGCTGTTGAATGAGCGCGCCCAAAGTTTCAGCGCGTATGAGCGGGACATCGCCGGAGAGAACAAGAAGCGTTGATCCTGCCTGAGCCAAAGCATCGCGCGCTACCATGACAGCATCGCCCGTGCCGCGCTGCTCGGCTTGAGTGATGAAACTCGCGCCGTGCTCGCCCAGTTCTTCACGCACTGCCGCCTCGACCTGTTCTGCCTGATGACCTACGACGACATAAATTGGTCTGTTTGTCAGAGCGGCTGCTGTGCGGCAGACGTGCGCTATGAGCGGGCGACCGCCGAGCCTATGTAGGACTTTGGCTGTGCGCGAGCGCATACGAGTGCCTAGTCCGGCTGCCAGGATAAGAACGTCCAATGGCGAAGGGCCGTCCGTCGGGGTGAACTGCGTTTGCTTCTCCATAAAAACTTAGAACCTTAGGGCGGTAGGCCGTGCGCGCGACTGCTCAGAACAGGCCAGAACAACGCGCGCCAGCTTATCTGGATTGTGCCGAACTTTTTCGCCTTCGTCCAGAAGGTCCGCGCGAATAATTTCAGTCTCTGCGCCGAATTCCTGCTCAAACTTATGATCCTGTATCCCTATTTGATAAGCGCCGTCGGCAGCATAGAGCGCGGCCTGTTCATCATTGACGCGGCGATCATTTAGGATGACGCAATCGAAAGAGATTTCGGGCGCGTACCTTTTGACAGTCTCAAGATGCTGGCGCGCCGTGTAGCCATCAGTCTCGCCCGGCTGCGTCATCAGGTTGCAGATGAAAATTTTGACGGCGTGCGCGCTGCCGATTGCGTTTGCAACGCGAGCCACTAAGAGATTCGGCAGGATACTTGTGTAAAGCGAGCCTGGACCGATTGTAATTATGTCAGCAGCGCGAATAGCGGCCAGAGTCTCAGGCAGAGGAAGACACTGTTCAGGCTCAAGCCGCAAGCGGCGGATTGGAGCGCGCGAAGCCGTGATATTAGTTTCTCCGCGCACCTCTGTGCCGTCTTCAAGCTCTGCTACAAGACGAACGTCGTTGATAGTTGCGGGATAGATGCGACCTTTACTTGCTAGAACTTCGGAAGAGAGACGGACCGCTTCTACGAAATCGCCCGTGACTTCAGTGAGCGCGGCTAAGAATAAGTTGCCGAAGCTGTGGCCGCCTAGTTCGCCTGAGCCTCTGAAGCGATAACGAAAGAGGCGCGAGAGCAGCGTGGAATCTTCCGAGAGCGCGACCATGCAGTTGCGTATGTCGCCGGGCGGGAGCATCTGCAACTCTTCGCGCAGGCGACCACTTGAGCCGCCATCGTCCGAAACAGTCACGATTGCCGAGAGCGATTCGAGCCACACGCCCTCTTCATCGCTTGCGCCGACAAGCTGTTTGAGTCCGGCAAGCAACGTGGAGAGTCCCGTGCCGCCGCCTATGGCGACCAATTTCAGGGCTTGATTCATTTCAGTAAGCGACAAAACTTCTACCTCAGTGTAGATAGCTCAAGTTTTCAACTAATCGGAATCATATCTGAAAGGCAAAAGCTTTCAAAGTTGCATGAGGAGCAAAGAAGAGGAGGAACAGTTCCGATTGACCGGAAATAAGGGGAGAGATTCACGGACGAGGAGCAAAGATCATGCGCTCGAACTCAGGGTCGTTTCTGAGCATAGCTAAATCCTGATCGTACTGTGCGCGCACGCGCAAACTGGGCTGAAGGTCAAGCGCACGCTGCAAAGATTCAAGAGCAGTCTCAACGGAGCCCAGGCGCGCGCGCGTAGCCGCCAGCCCATAATGAATATGAGCCGCTTCCGGCTCGCGCTTGAGAGCGCGCTCGAACATCTCCTGCGCAGCGACATATTCACCTCGATTTAGTTCAATCACTCCGCGATCATAAAGCGAGTCGGCGTCGCGCGGCAGAGAGCTTTCGGTTCGCAGACGCGCCTCCGCGATATTGAGATATGTGCGGGCGCGTGCCGTCACTTCGGACACGCTCGCATATTTTTCAATCAGAGCGCGGAACTGCGAGCGCGCTTCGCTAAAGCGTCCACGAGCGAACTCTCTGTGAGCACGCTCGAAGGCTCGCAGGGCAGCGGCCTCGTCCTGCGTGGGCTGGCGTGGCGGCGGAGGCAGAGCTACAGGTCTTCTGGGCGGAAGCGTCACAACTTTCTTCGCCGATTTCGACGGAGCGGGTCGCGCCTTCGCTGCTCTTGCCGGTGCAGCTTTCTTCGTTTGCTTAACTGGTTGCTTAGATTTACGCGCCGGAACTTTAGTCTTAACTTTAGAAGCAGCTTTCTTTGGCGGAGACGATTTGCGAGCGGGCGCACTCTTCGCTGCTTTAGTTTTAGTCGCGGCGCTTGATGTTTGCTTTACGTTCGACTTCTGTGCTTTGCGCGCAGGGGCTTTCTCAGATTTCGACCGCTTCACAATGGGTTTGGGGCGCGCACTTTTACCCGCCAACGCGCTTTTCCTCGAAGAGGCTGTAGAATTTTGACGCGAAGCGGGGCGAGAGGGAGATCGTTTTACGCCCTTGACGATAGGATCGCTCATATCGAAAGCACCTGGGTTTACAAAGAGCTGCTCAACCAGTGCCGGAGCAGCCGCCAAAAATCTATGCGGAGATTAACATAGCTTAGCCCCTTAAATCAACGTTAGAACAAGGTTTAGAGGGCTAAAGCGTCTCTTCGGCGTTAAATTAAGTAAGGCCAATTGCCAACAAAGAAAAACACTTGAAGTCATTTAACCCGCCATGCTAGAGTGCTAAACGTAGTCGCGGGCAGTTCCAGCCCCTCGTTGCCTGCGATTTTAGCGCGCGAAGGTGCGGGCGCGTGCGCTCTTGAATCTTCTGAATCTTTGATTGTAAGTCTCAGATAAGAGTTTAGGGCAACAAAGCCCCTCCGAGCCTCCCGCCCCGCCAGCTTCCGTTTTCAAAAGAGAGTCGTACTAATGGCAGACACTCCCATAGTAATGCGCGAGCAGCAGTACCATCAGATCAAGGCTGTGCTGGCGAAGCTGCGCCTTGACTCATCAGCCCGTGTGGCTTTTCTGGTGGACAAAGACGGCCAGCAGATTGCCGTACACGGCGACGTGAGCACTCTTGACACAACGAGCCTGGCCTCGCTCGCCGCCGGAAACGTAGCGGCCACGACCGGAATGGCTCAGCTAATCGGTGAAAAAGAGTTTCCAACCCTTTCGCACGAAGGCGAGCGCGAGAGCATACACATCTCCGTCATAGGCCGGGTGCTTTTGATCGTTGTCTTTGACGAGCGTTCAAGCCTGGGACTCGTCAAGCTGCGCGTTAAGCAGGCTTCTGTAGAGCTTGCTTCGATTTTTGAAGAGGTCATACGTGAATCGAGCAAGAAAGAGACTGCGGAAGCTTCTCTCTTCGCAGAGATCACGGATGAAGATATTGATAGCCTTTTTAATTAGTGATGAGTTATGAATTTTGAGTTTTGAATTATCGCTTTAACTCAAAACTCAAAACTCATCACTCAAAACTCAGTAATTATGACGTTCATCAACTACGCTTCGCGCGAGATCAATTGCAAGATCGTTTATTACGGGCCGGGGCTTTGCGGCAAGACTACGAATCTGCAATACATCTTCGACTCGACCGCTCCGCAATCCAAAGGAAAGCTCATAAGCCTTGCTACGGAAACGGACCGCACGCTCTTCTTCGACTTCATGCCTCTGGAGCTAGGCACGGTTCGAGGCTTCAAGACGCGCTTTCATCTTTACACAGTGCCGGGCCAGGTCTTCTACGACGCGTCGCGCAAACTCATCTTGAAAGGCGTTGATGGCGTAGTCTTCGTCGCTGACTCGCAAGAGGAGCGCATGGACGCCAACATTGAATCGCTCTACAATCTGGAAGAGAATTTGCAATCGCAGGGCTACGATTTGATGAACATCCCTTACGTCCTGCAACTCAACAAACGCGACCTGCCAAACGTCGTCCCCGTTCCTGACCTCGCTGCTGAGCTACATCGCAAAAGCGAGCCTGTGATTGAAGCCGTCGCAGCAACAGGCGTCGGAGTCTTTGACACGCTCAAGGCTGTTGCCAAGCAAGTGCTGACCGAGTTGCGTAAGAGTTAAAGGCGTGTGGCGGATCCTTGACGAGAGTAGGTCCGATTTCTAGTAAACATTAGTCCAAGGATTTCACCATCAACAAACCATCGCCGCCGTTTGAATAATATCGCGGCAATCGCTGCGTAATGGCATAGCCGAGATTTCGATAGAGAGCTTGCGCGCCCGTGTTAATAGAGCGCACTTCGAGCCGGACCATGCGGACATCGCGGCGGCGAAAACCATCCTCCACCTTCTCCATCAAACGTTGAGCGATGCGACGGCGACGATGCTCAGGCGCGACTGCGACGGTTGTGACGTGGCCTGTGTGGTCCGGCTCCACAAGACCAATGATGAAACCTGCCATTGCACCGCCCTGCGTCACAGCGCGGTAAGAGACGGATTCGGGCGCGGTCAAAAGATACTCGAAAGTGTCACGGCTATAGGCTTCGCCGTCAACGAAGCAGCGCTGATCGAGCCGCCAGCATTCGTCCAACTGCGTAATCGTCAGAGGCCGCACGTCGTAGCGCACTTCAATTAAGGAAGACGAACTCTTAACCTCGTGCCCACTGGTCTGCTCGACAGACTCATCACCTTGCGACCACCAACGCGAACGAATTTTTTTAAGAACAGCCATAAAAATAAGTGAATAGTGAATAGTGAATAGTGAAAAGTTTGAAACAGTTATTTACTATTCACTATTCACTAAATTATTAACATGCAATCGCCGTAGCTGTAAAAGCGATAGCGCGATTTTACGGCGTGGGCGTATGCCGGAAGTATTAGATCGCGTCCGGCGAAGACCGAGACCAGCACAAGGAGCGAAGAGCGCGGCAGATGAAAATTGGTCAGCAGCGCGTCAACTACGCGAAACCTGTAGCCGGGCGTGATCGTCAATTGAGCCATGCATGTTCCTGCGCGGACGCGACACTTCTCGTCCGCAGAAGATTCCAGAGCGCGCGTTGTAGTTGTGCCGACGGCTATGATGCGTGAGCGGCGTGTGCGCGCTTCGTTGATGGCTTCGGCTGCCTCCGCGCTTATTTCGCAACGCTCCGGCGCGACCCTGTGCTCGCTCAAATCCTCCACGCGCACAGGCTCAAACGTGCCGTAGCCGACGTGCAAAGTCACCTCCGCGATCTTTGCTCCACGCGCTTTTAATTCATCTATGACGCGCGGCGTAAAGTGAAGCCCTGCGGTCGGCGCTGCAATCGCCCCGCGCTCGCGCGCATAGACGGTTTGATAACGCTCGCGGTCATCATCAAGACTTTCATTTGCGCGATGAATGTAGGGCGGCAGAGGCGTCAGCCCAAGTTCATCAATCAAACTTTCAAAAGAGCCATCGCACTCGAAGCGAACCACGCGGCGTCCCTCTTCCAAAAGCTCAATCACTTCGGCGCGCAATCTTCCATCTCCGAAAGAGACGCGAGCGCCGCGTTGAAGTTTGCGCGCAGAACGAGCAAGCGTCTCCCACACAAGCGGCTCAATCTCGCGGACCAGAAAAAGCTCAGCGCGCCCGCCCGTAGGCTCGCGCCTTCCAACAAGACGCGCAGGAAATACGCGCGTGTTATTGATGACCAGAAGATCGCCCTCGCGTATGTACGAAGAAAACTCCGCGAAGCGGCTGTCATGCCATTCATTCTTCTCTCTATCAACCACCAGCATTCGCGCAGCGTCACGCTCAGCAAGCGGATGCTGCGCAATCAATTCTTCCGGCAACTCGTAATCAAAATCGGAGATAAGCAGGGAAATTAAGGGATGAGGGCAGAGGGATGAGAGATGAAAGTTAAAACTATCTTTCTTTACTTCATCCTTCATCCCTCTGCCCTCATCCCTTACTGAATCGGTGCGATGGTCGCGTCTGCTGCCGATGGCTTAATAGGTTCAGCCGGATGCTCACGATGAAAGACGGCAGTCAGTTGTGCGCCGAAGAGAAGGATAAGGCTGGAGACATAGCCCCATGTTAAGACTGCGACGACAGCGCCGACCGAGCCGTAGAGTTGATCGTAATGAAAGTAGTGCAGACTCCAAGCGAAGATGTACTTCGCTGATTCCCACAAGAGGCCGCCTATGATTGCTCCGGGTATGCTGTCGCGCAAAGTGACGCGCGAGTTTGGCATGAAGCGGTAGATGAGCATGAAGAGGATTATGGTGATGAGTATTGAGGCGAGCGTCAAAACAATCTGCCAGAACATGCCTCCGAACGCAGCAAGCCATGTCCAACGCTCAAGCTGGCGCGGAGAGAGTCGCACGGCTATTTCTCTGACAGTAACGAGCAGGGAAGTGAACAGAACCGAAACTATCAGAAGAAGCCCGACGACGCCTACCATGCCAAGCGTCAACACGCGACCTCGCAGAAAGGCGCGCGGCGAACAGTTCCAGATGCGGTTGACCGCGCGTTCCACCACAGCGAAGACCCAGGAGCCTGCCCAGAAGACAACGATGATGCATGTGATGATTATGCCTACGCTCAAATCCGAGAGCGAGCGAATCGTCGCATCTAAAAAT
>QHXM01000198.1 GCA_003222945.1 Acidobacteriota bacterium | reverse complement strand
CGTTTGGCATCATCACAGGCTGGATTCTCTTTAAGAGACGCCCGCTTCTACAGATGCCGCGCCTTCTCGAGAATAAATACTACGTTGATGAAATTTACGACGCGGCGCTTATCAATCCAATAAAGGTTGGCTCGCGCGAAGGTCTTTGGAAACTCTTTGACGTGGGCGTGATTGATGGAATCGTAAACGGCATGGGACGCGGAATCACCGAAATAGGTCAGGTCGTTCGATACGTTCAGATAGGATTCGTGCGAAGCTATGCCGCCATCATTCTGCTTGGCGCGCTCGCGGTCATTGGTTATTTCACATTCAGAATTTTTATTCAATAGCCAAAGTATGCAGCAATACTTGATTACAATTCTGATTCTTCTTCCGACCCTCGGCGCTGTCGCCGCAATCGGTCATAACTTTGCGGCTTACAAGCGGGAGACGCATTATCGTTGGATTGCGCTCGCGTTTTCGGTCCTGACGTTTGCGCTCTCGCTCTTGCTTCTCGGCGGCGGCGGCAACACAAAGGACGGTTTCCAGTTTGTTCAGAATGATCCCTGGATTAACGCAATCAATGCGCGCTATCACGTGGGCGTTGACGGAATCAGTCTGTGGCTTGTGCTTCTGACAACGCTGCTTGTTCCCATCTCTATTCTTTCAAGCTGGACCGCAGTTACGAAGCGAACGCTCTCCTATTACGTCTTTCTTCTGATTTTAGAGAGCGCGATGATAGGCGTCTTCGTCTCGCTCGATCTATTGGTCTTCTATCTATTCTTCGAGGCGTCGCTTGTGCCTATGTTCTTCCTGATAGGCATCTGGGGCGGCAAGGAGCGCATCTACGCCGCTACGAAATTCTTCATCTACACGGCTGTCGGAAGCCTGTTGATGCTCGCAGGCATCATAGCGCTCTATTTTATAGCGGGCGGCACGTTCGATTACGTCACCACCTTGAATGTACTGAAAGAGGGAGTGAAACTTCAGCCCGGAAGCCAAACTGAAGCGCTGCTCTTTCTTGCGTTCGCGTTTGCGTTCTGCATCAAAGTCCCGCTCTTCCCTTTTCACACATGGCTGCCGGACGCGCACACTGAAGCTCCGACGGCAGGAAGCGTGATTCTCGCAGGTGTGCTTTTGAAGATGGGCACATACGGGTTGCTTCGCTTCTGCATAGCATTCTTTCCGGCTTCTGCGCGCAGCTTTGCTCCGCTAATAATTACGCTCGCAGTCATAGGAATTATTTACGGCGCGCTCGTTGCGATGGTGCAGCCGGATGTGAAGAGACTGGTCGCGTATTCTTCCGTCAGCCACATGGGATTCGTCGTGCTCGGTCTCTTCTCTTTCACAGAGATGGGAATGCAGGGCGCTCTCTACCAGATGCTCAATCACGGAGTTTCGACTGGCGCGCTCTTTCTCTTCGTAGGAATGATTTACGAGCGGCGACACACGCGCTTGATCTCGGACTACGGCGGGCTTGCGAACTCTATGCCCTGGTTCTCCGCCTTCTTTGTCATCGCGGCTCTTTCATCAATGGGCTTGCCCCTACTGAACGGATTCATAGGTGAGTTTCTGATTATGATTGGCACGTGGACATCGCAGGCAATCACATGGCCCTGGATTGCGACGATGCTCGCGGGCACTGGTGTGATCTGGGCTGCCGTCTATTTGCTCTGGATGTTGCAGCGCGTCGTCTTCGGTCGAATCACGAATCCTGAGAATGCGCTGCTGAAAGATTTGAACGCGCGGGAGATTGGGCTTCTTATTCCGCTACTCCTGCTGATGCTTTTTATGGGAGTATATCCCCAAACATTTCTTGACCGCTCGCGCGCAAGCGTGGCACTGGTGCGCGACCGCGTCGTCGCGCCACAACGCGGAGGAACGATTGCTGAAACAAAGGCAAGTGAATCGTCAATCGTAAATCGTAAATAGAGAGAGGCTGCTTTTTCTATTCACCATTTACGATTCACAATTTACTATTCACGATTTATGAAAAAAGTTTTCTCAATCACATCTCTTTTCGCTTTTCTCTTCGTCTTCGCAATCTACGCGTATGGGCAGGCGACTGTGGCTCAACCAGTAGATACCAGTCTTCATCTTCGCGGGACGGATGGCAGGACTTACGATCTTTCAAATATGCGCGGTCAGGTCGTGCTCGTTTCGTTCGGAGCAACATGGTGCGAGCCTTGCAAGGAAGAGTTGAAGGCGCTTGAGCAGTTGAAGAGGGAGTACAAGGATAAGCCTGTGCAGTTTCTCTGGGTGAGCGTTGACGGCGAAACGGATGTCTCGAACTCGCAGCTTAAGGACTACGCGAAGAGGTTGAAAATATCCTTTCCGGTCCTGCGCGATCCTGATCGCTCAACCTTCATGAGATTTTCACCGCGTTTGCGTCTTCCTACAGTTCTATTTTTCGGCAGAGACGGAAGGCTCGCAGCGCCGAGTCAAGTCGGCGTGGCTGATGCCCGACTCTATCTCTCTACGATAAGAGGAAGACTCGACAAGCTTCTGATGGATTAGTCAGTCATCAGTTGTCAGTGGTCCGTTGCAAAACGCAAACAACTGACAACTGATGACTGACAACTGACGATTATGTTTTTATCGCTCGCGTTTCAGATTGCTATTCCTGATCCGAATGTGAATGTCGGACTGATTCTGCCCGAATTGATCGTAGGCGGCGTCGGCGTGATTGTCATGCTGGTGGACGCTTTCGCGCGCCCAACTCAGCGTTGGATCACGGGCGGGCTTTCGCTCGCGGGGCTTGGGGCGGCTGCGGCTGCCTCTGTCTGGATGTGGCTTAATTGGGCTGGAAATCCGCCGCGCGGATTCCACGACATGATCGTTCTTGACGAACTGCGTTTGAGTTTTACTCTCATCTTCCTATTCGTCTCTGCGCTCACTATTCTAATATCAATGGTCTGGGTCGAGAATGAAAAGCTCCCGGCGGGCGAGTTTCATTCGCTGCTTCTGTTCGCAACTACGGGCATGATGCTGATGGCTTCGGGCAACGATCTGGTAATTATCTTTCTTGGACTAGAGATTCTTTCGATTGCGACCTACGTGATGGCTGGATTTCGCCGGACCGATCTGCGCTCGAACGAGTCTTCGCTGAAATATTTTATCCTTGGATCGTTCTCCTCTGCATTCCTTCTCTACGGCATAGCTCTAATCTACGGCGCGACGACCACTACAACCGGTTTTCCCGGAACGACAAACATCACTGCAATCGCAGCGCGGCTAGATATAGCACGCTATCCTGCGCTTCTCTTTGCTGGCGCGGCGATGATGCTCGTGGGCTTCGG
This sequence comes from Acidobacteriota bacterium, assembly GCA_003222945.1. Taxonomy (GTDB): domain Bacteria; phylum Acidobacteriota; class Blastocatellia; order Pyrinomonadales; family Pyrinomonadaceae; genus QHXM01. The sequence goes on along the minus strand of QHXM01000198.1, from coordinate 2,384 downwards.
CTTCAAGATAGCGACTGCCCCTTTCCACGTCTGGACGCCCGACGTTTACGAAGGAGCGCCCACGCCCGTCACGGCTTTTATGGCGGCAGGTCCGAAAGCGGCAGGGTTCGCGTCCTTCCTGCGCGTCTTCATCTTCGGCTTTCCATTTGTAGCTGCTGCTGGCTGGGCCGCAAAGGCCAACGCCGCCTGGGTGAGCGCGATGATTGTTCTTGCGATCATTACCATGACGGTCGGCAACATCGTCGCAATCGTTCAGAACAACGTGAAGCGAATGCTCGCCTACTCTTCAATCGCGCACGCTGGCTACGCGCTCGTAGGCTTCATAGCTGCGGGCGCAGCAACAGACCTTGACACACGTAACAGCGCGCTCGCTGCGGTAGCCTTTTACATGCTCACCTATTCGGTTATGAATCTGGGCGCGTTCGCAATCGTCACTTTGATTGCGCGAAGAAACGACCGCCGCACCGAAGTTGAAGACTACAACGGCATAGGCTTTCGCGCGCCCGCGCTCTCATTCACACTCTCGATTTTTCTGCTCAGTCTTCTGGGATTGCCGCTCACGGCGGGCTTCATGGGCAAGGTAATGGTCTTCAGCGTCGCGCTCAAGGAAGGCTTCTACGCGCTCGTAGTCGTGGCCGTTCTGAACACTGCGGTCTCTGCCTACTATTATCTGAGGCTAATAATCGTCATGTTCTTCCGCGAGCGCACGACCCCCTGGAGCGCGCCGCGCGTGCCCGCGAGCGTTGCGCTTGCGATCATCATCACTGTCATCGGAGTATTTTACTTGGGACTCTTTCCGAACAAAGTCATTGACGCATTCCAGAAGAAGCCCGTCACGGCGCAGGCTCTACGTTAAAGCTGGGAGCGCAGGCGGCCCGCCTGCATTGAGCGCGATAGCGCGAACAATAGTTGGATTGCTTCTAGCAATCTTGCAGGCGAGCCGCCTGCGCTCCCAGCATTGAGTTTCATGGTTTCTTTTACTCATGCTGTTGAAGAGATAAAAAGCGAACTCGGCGCGATGTGGCTGCCGCGAATCTACCGCGAGCGAATCCTGTTGATGCGCACACGCTCACACCACCTTAACATTCCATCGAAGAAAGCAAGCGTTGAGATTCAACATACGCTGCTCGGCGTAGAGTTGAAAATCGGGCGAAACCGACAGTCGTGCCCCGATCTTGCGACCGCACGTTACCTTGCCGTGTTTGCGCGCGCGGGCTGCGCGGACGTTGCAGTGCCTTACGACATTAGCCGCATCTCAAGCCTCGCCGACGAACTCGAATCTGCATGGCATCGCATGTTATTATTGGTCGAGCGCGTCGCCGCAGATAGTAAGAATTTCCGTTCGCGGCTTCGTAATCTTTTAATTAATGATGTGCGGCGCGAGATTTCGGAGGCGGGAGCCGGGCGGGTTATTCCGCAGTTTAATCAGAACACGAAACAGAGGCGCAACTCTTAAGCCGACTGTTTGGGTAAACATAATTTGAGTATGACAGACGAGACATTGATTAACGAAAACATTCCCATTGATAAACCAGAGCCGCTACCTTTCCCCTTCAACCAGCGAGCATTCTGTCGTTACGAACCCATAGAGAAGCGCATAGAGCGTGCGCGCGTCCTAATCGTTGACGACCTGCTGCGCCATGAGGGCGATCTGTCAGAGCTTGCCGTTAAAGACTGGGGGCGGCATCTAAAGACTAATCTTGATCGTGAACGCATGATAGCGGGTCTTGCGCTCGATAACATTCGCAACAACGTCTCGCGCCTGGTCCGGCATCCAGAAACTCTCGTCACGCATTTTTCAGAGATTGCAGAAGCCGAAAAAGATTTTCATCCCGACACGATTGTCCTGAGCGGGACGCTCAGAGATTTTGACTATTACAATCCTGAGCAACTTGAAAACTTCGGAGAGTTCATACGCTCCACCCGCACGGCAGTCCTTGGCATCTGCGGAGGACATCAACTCGTAGGCATGAGTTTTGGTGCGCGCATTCAAACACTGGACCATCAGGAGCAGCACGAGCACCGCGATGGCCGTCCATTCGAGTATCAATACCGCTTCATACGAATCACAGAACCGGACGATCCAATCTTCGCGGGCATTGACAATTCATCTGCGGGCGTCTGGCAGGACTACACTACGGAGGCACGCATCCTTCGCGTCTGGCAGAATCACGGCCTGCAACTGGACCGCATTCCCGAAGGCTTCAAACTTTTAGCGACCGCATATCTTTGCCGCAACCAGATGATGGTCAACCGCACAAACGGGCGGCTAATCTACACGGTCCAATTCCACCTTGAGAAATCCTTCGAGGATTGGGACAAGACCCGCGCCACGCGTTGGGAGCACCCGAACGAATCGCGCGACGGTCGAATCATCTTCGAGA
>QHXM01000197.1 GCA_003222945.1 Acidobacteriota bacterium | reverse complement strand
TCGTGACCGAAGAACCTTTATCAGATCACGCTCTTTTACAGGCCACGCGTGCGGGCGATGAACTTGCGTTCGCTGAACTCGTCAGGCGCTACCGTAACCAGATAACGAGCTACATCTACCGTATGCTGAACGACTACGACACGGCGGTTGACATGGCTCAGGAGACTTTCGTTCGAGTCTATCAGGCGGCGGACCGATACCAGACGGACTATGCGTTCTCTACCTACATCTATCGAATCGCAACCAACCTTGCGATTAGCGAGCTGAGGAAGAGAAAACGCCGACGGCTGGTCTCGCTCACAGGATTTTTCCAGGAGAGCGAGGGACAAAAGGAGCGCGAGTTTAATCCGCCGGATGCCGGACCTTTACAGGACGCCGTGCTGGTTGACACAGAAAGGCGCGAAGCGGTGGCGCGAGCCATCAGCACGCTGCCCGAAAAATATAGGGCGCCTTTGGTGCTGCGCGACGTTGAAGGCAAGAGCTACGACGAGATTGCGCGAATACTTGAGACGAGCGAAGGGACAGTTAAGTCTCGCATCAGCCGCGCACGCGGGTTTCTACGGGAGAAGTTGAGCGCTTACTTGTGAGTTTGGAGCAAGAGGTAAAGCATGAACTGCAAGACATGTCAGATTGAGATTGAAGAGTTGGAGACGAGCGCTTCCTTGAGCGACGCTGCCCGCGCGCATATTGCTGCGTGCGCGTCGTGCAGAGCTTTTCACGACGAGCGACAGTCGCTTAGAAATTTGGTAGGAAGTCTGGAGTCTGTCTCAGCGCCGCCGGACTTCGAGTTACGTCTGCGCTCGCGTCTTGCTTCGAGCGGGAATGGTGGAGGCCGCAGTTTTTCGTTTCTCTCCTTTCTAGCCAGCGCGCCAGCAATCACACTTGCGGCCTCATTCGCGTTGCTCGTTGCCGGAGTGATTATTTATAAACAGGTGAAGTCCGGCGCGGCTACGAATCAACCGACTATCGCCGCTTCAAACAGCACTGAGCGAAAAGTCGAAAATGCAACGGTGAGTCCCTCGCCTGCGAATACAGCGAACGCGAGAGAAAGTAAAGAACAGAATCAGCCTGCGAGCGTTCCGGTTGTCAATAAAGAAACAGGAAACCATTTGACAGCTAGAAATAAAAATATTATTCACAGCCAGCAGAGACAAGTGAATTCGGGTAACTTGCCAGTAGTAAGCAGCGATTCTGCCGTTCGTCCAGCGCCGCAGATTAAGCAGGGCGTGAGAAATCCTTTAACGGTTGTGCAGAATCAACTCGTTGAGCTTCCAGTGCGTCCAGTCTCTCAGCCCGTGCGTGTTTCTCTGGGCGATGCGAGCGGCGCGCGTCGCACTGTCACGCTTCAACCTGTCATCTTCGGCTCGCAGGATTTGACTGGACGAAATCTTTCGCGCGCAACTTCGTCTCAGGGAATCTGGTAATTGGAATTAAGCTTTCAGGAGTTTGAGTAAACAACCTTGCTATTGAGATGTCTTAAAAAATTAACTCTTTCACTTGCGCTGCTCTCTATAGTCTGCGTTGGGGCGAGCGCTCAAGTGAGCATACCGAAGCCGCCCGCAGCGCCGCTGCCTGATACACTGAAGGTCGAGCCGTCGAATCGCCAACCTCCGCAGGTTGTAACTGTCGTGCATCGCTTGAACGGCATTAAGGCGCTGGCAATGCTTCGTCGCAACGGCGAACAGGTCGCAGAAGTTGACGATAACCTTCTAAACGCGCCCAACGCTGTAACGAGTATCACCGCAGGATTTGTGATTGGCGACGGGCAGAACATCGTCGCGCGTCTTCCGCAGGCCGAAGCCGAAGTCGAATCAATGGAATCAATGCTGCTCACTCCGAAAGTGCCGAACCCGCTTACGGGTATTCCGTATCCATCAGCGCCAACGCCCTTAGCGCAAGCAGCGGCGAGAATTGTCGGTCCAAGAATGTTGAGCGCGCCTGAAACTTCGGGCTTCATCGTAGTGCAACCCGATGGAAGACAATTCGCGGCGCGCTACATAGGGCTTGACGGAGGGTCTGGTCTTTCGCTTCTGCGGATCAACGGTCTGAAAGCTAATCTTACAAAGGACGTTAACGAAGGGCAGCTTGCCGCAGGACAAACTGTGCGCGTCTTTGCGCCGGACCGATTAACGCACGCATCTAACGCAGCGTCAGCGACCGTCGCTCTGCGCGTCAGTGAAATCGAGGGGAAGATAATGGAGATCGCGCGAACCTCTACGGGCAAGATAGCTCACATAACAATTCGCGCTGAGAATCTTTCGCCCGCGATTGTCGGTGGCGTTGCATTGAACGAGGCTGGCGAAGCAATCGGGATTGTGGAGACAAGTGGCAACGGCACGGCTCGATTGATTCCAACGGCTACTGTGCGTCGCGCAGCCGAGCGTGTGCTTGAAAAGCAGGCGAGCGTTCCTCGCCCATGGCTTGGCGTGCGCGGTGAAGCGGTGGCGACGACGCCTCTGGAAAAATTCTACTCAAACGGGTGGACCGCCGTTGAGGCTGCTGCGGTCAAGCGAAATTTAGAGGGAATACTTTTGACAACGGTTGCGCCGGGCACGCCCGCTGCGCTTGCCAATCTTCGTCCGGGCGACGTGATAGCGCGCGTCAACAACTTCGATATAAAGAATGCCGAAGACTTCTCTTATGTATTGAACGAAGCGGGCGGCGGCTCGACCGTCAACTTCACAGTCTATCGCGGGCAGAAAGCGAAAGGTTCAACTCCATACGCTTTGACAACGCCGCCCGAAGTTGAAGTGGTCGAGACTCCGCAGCAAGCTGCAACGCCGCCCGTACCATTCAACTTCAACATGAAACCCTTCGACGTTAACGTCAAGCTGGGCGAATCCTTGAACCCGTCGTTTACGATGAAACTCGCGGAAGAGGGTCGTCAGCTTCAGATACTCAATCCGTTTCCAATGGTCGCGCGCGGCATAGAGACGGCCATGCTCTCGCAGCGAGCCGCGACTCACCTGGGAGCACGCAACGGTCTTCTGGTCCTCTTCGTTGATTCCGACAGCCTCGCAGCACACGCAGGTCTTCGCGTCTTCGATGTCATTGAGACTGTGGAAGGAAGAATCGTCGGTAGAACACCTTTCTATTACACGCTGCCTAAAGGCAATCTGCGCCAACTGAAGTTAGGCATTGTGCGCGAAGGCCAAAGGTTGGAGATTACTGTGGAGCAAAGGGACGAGCCGCAGAAGTAATCAATCGTCAAAGCCGCTCAAGTGAAGCAGAACCTTAGCCCGCAACATAAGTCGCGGGCTATAATTTTGGCTCAGCCTTATAGCAAATAGTGATTTGCCTATGGCTGGGAGCGCAGGCGGCTCGCCTGCAAGATTGCTTGCGCAATCTCAGTTGTGTTCGCGCTCGCGCGCTCAATGCAGGCGAGCCGCCTGCGCTCCCAGCATTCGCGCCTGATGTGTTAGTCTTATCTTCAAAGCTGAATGGAACAGAGTTTTAGAATTTCGGACGCTGCGAGTTTCAGTTCAAGCTGATTCGTAAGGCTCTCAGAAGGCTGAAAGTAGAGAAGCCGATTCTAGTCGGTCATTCCTGGAGCGCACTGCTTGTTCTAGCCTACGCTCTGAAATACGAGAAAGAGATGTCAGGCATAGTGCTTCTAGCGCCAGCCGCTTACCCGGAAGAGGAGCAGTTCGCCGTGCAGAAGGCTTTGATTGAGATTCCGGGCTTGGGCGATCTGATTCTTAAAGTGTCCAGCCCTTTCGTTGGTCGGGAGATAAGACAGAATCTTGAACGCGCCTTCTCACCCGATTTAGTTCCCGCCGATTATCTGGAACTTGCGACCCTGACATGGAACAGACCCGTACAGATTAAAGCCATAGTGCAGGACGAAGCCAACTACAGCCCGGCAGCAGAAGAGTTAAGCCATCGCTACAATGAAATTGTGACGCCGACCGTAATCGTCACAGGCGATTCTGATCTGGAAGTCAATCCTGAGCGACACGCCTTTTCTTTGCACGAGGCGATCAAGCATTCAAGGCTAATCGTTCTGCCCGCGACCGGCCATATGATTCCGCACACCAGGCCCGACGCGGTTCTTGATGCAGTTGATTTTGTAAGAGCGCAATCTTCTCTTTAGGCGAGCCGACCGTTATGCTTGTTCCACTTCGCAATCTATGGTGGATGACCCTGGGCGCTGGTTACGGCGCTCGCTACATGCGGCTGCGTTGGCAGGCGATTCGCGCTCCGCGAAAGTTATCACGGCATGACCCTACAGAAGAGTTACTTCGCCTTCAAGAGTTGTATGGCTACAACGCTCACTCTTTGGTCAGCATCATGCCGGGAGCGCGTCTATGGTCTTCGCCCGCCATCAACGGCGCGATTATCTACAGCGAGTTCGGTCGCGTCTGGTTGGCCGTAGGCGATCCATTAGCAGCAGATGATTTGATAGGCGACCTGGCACATCGTTTCGTGATGGCTGCTCGAAAGCGCAGGCGCATAGCTGCGTTCGTTCCTGCGACAGAGCGCTTCGCGCGTGAAGGCGTGAAGATAGGCTTGAGCGGCGTCAAAGTTGGCGCAGCACCTTATTTCGATCTGAAGACCTGGTCGCCGCGCGGCGACTCAGCTAAGAAGATGCGCTCCGGCGTAAATCAGGCGCGCAGGGCTGGTATAAAAGTTGAGACGGTCGAGATTGTTGATGAAGAGATAAGGAAAGAGACAGAGGCGCTCTGCCAGCGTTGGCTGAAGGCGCGCCGCGCAGCGTCAAATTTCGGCTGGCTCTTCGTCCTTGACCCTTTCCAACACGCAGAGCTAAAGAGATTCTTCGCCGCGCGTGATGATAAGGGGCAACTGGTAGGCTTTCTCTCTGCGAGTCCGATGCCCGCGCGCGAATGCTGGTATCTGGAAGACGTGTTGCGCGCTCCAGATGCGCCCGCAGGCACGGCTGACCTGCTGGTTGTCGAAGCCCTTAAAACTCTCGCTGCCGAAGGCGCAAAGCTTGCTACGCTCGGCACGTCGCCTTTAGCCAGAGAAGGGGAGCGGGCAGTTCAGACAGGCGATTATCATTTGACCGAGCACATGATTCATAAAGCTGCCGCGCGTCTCGAACGCTTCTATAACTTTGGCGGACTTCGCCGCTTTAAGGCTAAGTTCGTGCCTTCCTGGTGGGAGGGCGAGTACGTTTTGGTCTCGCGCGGCATGATGGTTCCGCCGCGCGTCGCACACGCAATCATACGCGCCATAGTGCCCGGCGGAGTCGCACAGCTAATCACCAGACAGATAACGCGAACGCTGAAAAATAAGGGAAAGGATGCAAAATTAAGAATGAAAAATGTAAAATTGCGGGCTGGCTTGTAGCCGCAATTTTACGTTTTGCATTTTGCATTCTCCTTGCTTCCTCTCTTTTCTGTGCTAATCTATCCACAACCAAACGTTCGTTGATTCTAATTCATCTGAGATTTCGCGCACTCTTATGTTGCAGGATGCCGTCTCTTATTACCATGAGCTATTGACAGAAAGGGAAGTTGCGGAATCCTCGCGCGCAATGCTCGATGAGGGATTGGAGCGCGCACGCCTTATCTTCGGAGGCCGCAGCCTTTCGCCTTACCTGCGTCCGCACTTCGTCAGCGAAGAAGATTTCGCTCGCGTCACGCGCGTCTGCGAAACCGTCTGGGGCGCGATTCAGAAAGTTAAAGACGCTGCGGTCGAAGATGATAATCTTCTGAAAGAATTAGGGCTGACCGAAGATGAGAGAGAACTCGTCGCAATTGATCCGGGCTACAGCGAAGTCTCACCGACCGCTCGTCTCGATTCTTTTCTAACAGACAAGGCTTACAGCTTCGTCGAACTGAACGGTGAAAGCCCCGCGGGGATTGCATACGCGGACGCAGCCTACGACATCTTCAACAAGCTTCCAGTGATGCGCCGCTTCAGTGAGCGGTACAACGTGCGGCGACTCCACGGACGCCGCAAGATGTTGGATGTTCTGCTTCGCGCACACGCGGAGTACATGGGAAGAAAACCGGACCACGCGCCGCGCATTGCCATCGTTGATCTAAAGGACCTGCCAACGCAGAAAGAGTTTGAGCTATTCAAAGATTACTTTGAAGGTGAAGGCTACCCGTCAATCATCTGCTCGCCGGACGAACTGGAATTTACGAACAATCGTCTGCGCTCGAAAGATTTCGAGATTGATATTGTTTACAAGCGGCTTCTTGTTAACGAATATCTTCCGATTATCAATGACTATCCTGCGCTCCTTGATGCATATCGCGCGGGCGCGGTCTGTATGGTCAATAGCTTTCGCTCAAAACTGATTCATAAAAAAGCTCTCTTCGCTGTTCTAACAGACGAGCGTTACGCGCGGCTATTTACGAAAGAGGAGCTTGAAACTATCGCGGCGCACGTGCCCTGGACGCGTCACGTTCGCGCGGAGAAGAGCCGGTATTATGGCAAGGAGATAGACCTGCTGGACTTTATCTCTAAAACTTCCGAGCGTCTTGTTCTAAAACCTAATGATGATTACGGCGGGCACGGCATCTACATAGGCTGGAACGCGGACGAGATTTCGTGGCAGGAGGGAATCAGAACCGCCCTCGCAAACGGTGACTATCTTGTTCAGGAGCGAGTGCCGACAGCGCGCGAAGTCTTTCCGGCATTGAAGGAGGATGGCTCTATTGAGTTTGCGGAGCAGTTGGTTGACCTTGACCCTTTACTATTTTACGGCAAGGTCGGCTCAGCCTTCACGCGGCTATCATTCACGGAACTCGCCAACGTCACTTCGGGCGGCGGCATGGTTCCGACGTTTATCATCAGCGAAAAATGAATTAACAGGGATGGACAGGATGAGCAGGATAAAAGAAGTAGGAGTTGGCTGCCTTTATTATTTTCATCCTGTCTATCATGTCTATCCCTGTTTGAATCATTTCTCATATGAAATGACTAAATGATTCAATGAATCGGTGATTACGGTTACAATAGAGTCGGTCGGTCATCTTTCCGAAATAGCGAGGGACAGCTTGCATGGTTGAAGAATCTGACGATAGGGCGGATATTTCGCAGGATGAGCGGCGGCGTCATGATCGCTCGCGGTTGATCGTTGATGTCTATTTCAACGGAGCGGACTCGACAGGCGTTGCTGGCACGAAGGACATAAGCCTCGGCGGTCTTTACATGAACACGCAGGCCGTCATCCCGGAAGGCTCGATTCTGACGCTCAGGATTCCTCTCAGCGATGGTCAACAGGTCGTCGTAAACGGTGAAGTCATGTACAGCAATCCGGGACGCGGCGTAGGCGTTCGCTTTCAAGGCTTGACGGAAAAAGACCGAGAGTTGATGGAGCGAGAACTACCCGCGCAGTAAAGTGTGCGAAGACATTTGAAGTCATAGCAGTCTTAAAATCCGCAGTCCTGGCCTTTGCTCTTAAAGGAGACATGAAGCACATGTTCCAACAATTCACTTTAGGCATTGAAGAGGAGTTCCAGATAGTTGACCCTAAGACGCGGGAGTTGCGCTCGCACGTCTCGGAGATTCTGGAAGAGGGGCGAATGATTTTGGGCGAGCAGGTCAAGCCCGAGATGATTCAGGCCCAGATAGAGGTTGGCACGGGCATCTGTCGAAATATTCAGGAAGCGCGGACCGACCTGACGCGCCTGCGCGCAATCATCTCGCATCTGGCGCACAAGAACGGGCTGGCAATCGTCGCCGCTTCAACTCACCCAATCTCGCAATGGAAGGAGCAAGAGATTTACGACGACCCGCACTACGCGCTTCTGATCGAAGAGCTACAGATGGTCGCGCGCTCGCTCTTGATCTTCGGCCTGCACGTTCACGTCGGCGTAGAAGACCGCGAGCGACAGATTCATATAATGAACGCGGCGCGATATTTCCTGCCGCACATGCTGGCGCTCTCAACCTCTTCGCCCTTCTGGCTAGGCATCAACACCGGACTTAAATCCTATCGCTCCGAAGTCTTCAAAAAGTTTCCGCGCACGGACATACCGGACCACTTCGATTCTTATCAATCATTCCAGCGCTACGTTGACCTGCTTCTCAAGACGAACTGCATCGGTAACCCCAAGAAGATTTGGTGGGACGTTCGCCCGCATCCATATTTCCCGACGCTGGAGTTCCGCATATGCGATATACCGACGCGCGTTGACGACACCGTTGCAATCGCCGCGCTCTTTCAGGCAATCGTAGCGAAGCTCTACAAGCTGATTGACAAGAATCTTGGCTTTCGTCTCTATCGCAAAATGCTTATTCAGGAGAACAAGTGGCGCGCTGTGCGCTACGGACTCGACGGCAAGATGATAGATTTCGGCAAGCAGACGGAAGTGCCCGTGCGCGATCTGATCCTTGAGCTACTTGAATTCGTTGACGACGTTCTTGATGAGTTGGATTCCCGCAAAGAGGTCGAGCACATTCACACGATCCTTGAGCGCGGCACTTCAGCCGACGAGCAGTTGCAGGTCTTTAAGGAGACGGGTGATTTGAAGGCCGTCGTTGATCGTCTGATGGAGAGAACAATCGAGAACATCCCGAACGAAGTAGATTTGACCGCGCAGACGCCAGCAGCATAACGCTTGAATTAACCGGGCGCGGAGACATCAAATCAAGCATTCAAGTCTCGCGGATGAAAGCCGCGCTATTCGCGCTCCGGTTCTAATGAGTTGTTAAGCGGCGCGCACCTCGACGTATTCAATGCTGGAAGAAGGCTCTGGAACAGGTTGACCATCTTCGCGCAACCCTTCGATATGAAATTCGATTGCTTCTTGAATTAGCTTTAATACTTCTTCTTTCGTTTCGGCTACAGCCACACAGCCTGGCAAATCCGGCACGTGCGCGCCAAAGCTGTTTTCTCCCCCTTCTACAATCACCGCGTATTTCATAGGTTTTATCCTCTATCCTATTTCAAGCCTGCCTGCTTTAAGATGCTATTCAATGTTCCCAGAGGTATATCAATATTCAGCTTGCCGGAAACCGTAACCGTTCCTGATTTGTTCGAGTTCTTAAATTGACGATGGCTTCCCCTCGTTCTCGCCAAATACCAACCGTCCTTTTCCGGAAGTTTAATGACCTCCTTAACCTTCATAACAGAATAATAAGATGCTTTCTACGGAAGAGGAAGACACATAACGCCGGGCATCAGCGGCGAGCCGCAAATTCAACCTGAGCATGAGAGCCACGCTGTTCTGCGCGTCCGCTGCGTGCCGTTGTTAGGCTGCGCGAATTCATAAACTAAGTGCAACACGCTTTCCTGACATGGAGGCGAGCTGTGATACTGACGAAGATTCTCGACTACCAGGAAGAGGATATTCGCCATGTCATATCATCAACTCACCTCCGCAGAGAGGTATATGCTTGCTGCTCTGAGAAAGCAAGGCTCAACCAGTCCGAGATGGCCCGAGCTTTAGGCCGCCACCGCTCGACCATCTGCCGAGAATTTCATCGCAACTGCTCTCGAGCAGATAG
>QHXM01000196.1 GCA_003222945.1 Acidobacteriota bacterium | reverse complement strand
GGCGACGTTGGAAGCGAGGACCCGGGCGTGTCAGCGGACCAGCCCGTTCCGGGTTTCAACCTGAATGTGAACGGCGGTCGTTCCGGCAGCACTGCCATTCTTGCAGATGGTGTCAACAATACTGGCGTCGGCATTGCTCGCGCCGTTGTGAGCTTCACGCCTGAGACAGTTCAGGAATTTACGGTTCAGACCTCTGCCTACTCTGCTGAGTTCGGGCAGACGGGCGGCGGCGTCATCAACGCCACGACAAAGTCAGGCACCAACGACTTTAACGGCGTGGCGCTCTGGTACACGCGCAACCCTAAGTTCAACGCGACTCCATACACCATAGGGACTGCCCCGCGCCCGCATAACAACCTGCGCTACAACCAGTTTTCGCTCACCGTGGGCGGACCCATTTTTCTGCCGCGATTCGGCGAGGGCGGCAAGACGCTCTACAACGGGAAGAACAAATCCTTCTTCTTCTTCGCCTACGAGCCGCGCTGGCGTAAGGATTTCGTGACCTCCACGGCTCTGCTGCCGGACGCAGCACAACTCTCAGGCAATTTCAATAACCTTGTGAGGACATCGAGCGGTATTGTGCCGGCAACGGTCGCCGCGCAGTTCGGCCTTGCCTCTTTGGGTTCGACCGCTGGCACAATCTATCAACAGTTCGTTCTATTCAACGGTAAGTTAGTGCCGATTCAACTTGCCTCAGGCAATCAGTATTGCCAGTTCAATGATCCCAGAAGGATTCTGGTGCCACAAGTCTATCAGGGAGTAACTCTACAGACGCCGCAATGTAATTCCACGATCAATGCTACTCCGAACCCGAACTTGAATATCATTCCGGCGGAGTTCATTGACCCGGTTGCTCAACAGATACTTAAGTTCATGCCCGCTGCCGGGAGTTATTTCCTTGATGCCGGTAACGTCAGAAACTATTTCCTGCAACGCTCGGTTATACAAAACGAGACGCGCTACACGCTCAGACTAGACCACAACTTCACCAACAACGCTAAGGTCAACTTCCGTTACACCGTCACGCCTGCCGTCGGCATACGCGCCGCTGGCAACGACATCAACGGCAACACTGGCGTTTACAGCGACGCAAGACAGTTCCTGCTGGCCTTCAATAACATCCTGTCGCCGACCTTAGTCAACGACCTGCGGGCCAGCTACACGCGCGGAAATTTCAGCGAAGACTTTTCGCCGGAGTTCTCTATCAAAAACGGTCGCAGCATAGCAGGTGAGCTTGGTCTGCCTCACCTGACGCCGGGCGGCATTCCGTTGTTCTTCCTTACTCAGGACGCGAGCACGTACACGGGCGCGGACGTTGGCGCGGGCGGCTCAACCAATAACTTCAACATAGAGCAGCGCTACAACCTCAACGACATAGTTTATTGGACGCACGGCAATATGTCCTGGAAGTTTGGCGTTGATCTTGAGGACGCACGCTTGACGGCCACTCCGTTCTTCTCAGCCGCCGGAGGCCGCTGGCAGTTCCGTGTTGTCAATACAAGCAGCAACCGCTCTACGACCGTAACCAACGGCGGAAACGAAGTTGCCAGTCTGCTTGAGGGCGTGCCGAACGCTGTGGACGTAAGGCCGATCATTCTCGACTACGATTATCGCTGGAAGAGTTATGCAGGGTTCGTACAGGATGATTGGAAGGTCAAGCCCAACCTGACACTAAATCTTGGCATGCGTTACTCGCTGCAACTGCCGCGCGCTGAGGCGCATAACATGCAGGGCGTGTTTCGCCCCGATCTTGCGCAGTCTTTCCCGCTGACCGATGTGCAACGCCGAGCGCTGGCATCCGGCACTTGCAACCCAGCTACAACAATCGGCGGCCTCGGAGTGCCATGTACAGCAGCGATTCCCGATTCCGTTCCAACGTCAGTGCTTATTCCTCCCTTTGCTTTCGCAGGTCGCGGCGGGCGCTCGAAGTATCTAGTCCCGATTGATTGGACGGGTTTTGAGCCACGCTTCGGTTTCGCCTGGCAGCCGAAGATGAAAATCCTAGGCGTGAACCTTGAGAGTAAATCTGTTGTCATTCGCGGCGGCTACGGCATTTCACATTTGCCGCTTACAGGTAACAACCGCTCGCCAAACCCGGACTTCGGCGGCTTTATCACTGTCAGCACGATTGCCGGAGGCTCTACGGGAGCAGCCGATGCGACTCAGCCAATTCGGTTGAATGGTAACGCGCCGTTGCAGGGATCTACCGGCACACTCGACCAGCTTCTAGGCACAGATGCGAACGGTCTTGTCTTCCTTAAGAGCCTGGGCATCACTGCATTCGCGGGCGAAGGATTCTCATCCGGCAGCGGCAAAGTTCCCTATGTAGAGAACTGGAATCTTGCTATTCAGTTTGAGCCGATTAAAGGACTCGCAGTAGAGGTCGCTTACGTCGGCAGCGCCGGAAAGCATCTGTATCTGCCGCTCGTCAACATCAACCCGCGTAATGTAGGACTCGTAGATCAGATGGAGTCATCAGGGCTGTGCGCGACTTGCCCGCCACAAGACGCGACCGGAACTATTTCCGACCCGCTCGGGCGCACGAACCTGCAAGGCTCTGTTATAACCATCAGTCGCGCGAGCGTTTTTTCGCCCTACCTGGGCTTCGACCCGCTCAACCGATACTTTGATCCTTCGGCCAACAGCATTCGACATGCCTTTTACATAGATGTGCGCCGCCGTGTCACTCGCGGTCTGACATTTACGGCCAACTACACCTACGGCAAAGGCATTGACACGGCATCGGACGCAAGTCCGGACACCAGAGTGCTCTCGACAGGCCAGGCCAGAGGGCAAGTATCTCTGGGCGGTTCACTACAAGGGGATCGCTCACTCTCGACCTACGACATCAAGAACAATTTCAGTTCGACCGTACTCTGGGACATACCCCTTGGGCGTCATAAGAGATTCTTCACAAATGCGCCGAAGGTCGTGGATCAGATAATTGGAAGGTGGACAATATCGAGCGTCTTCCGTATGCCGGGCGGACTTCCGTTCCTGCCATTCATCACCGATCCCAACAAGCTCGGCGGCGTGCTCTTCAATCGCGTCGTCAGACCGGACATAGTTCCGGGCGTGCCTTTGAAGAATCCTCTGTGGACGCGCGACTGCCCTACAGGGAGTTCTGCGCCGCCCGCTGGTTGCGAGCCTTACATCAATCCTGCGGCCTTCATGCGACCCGTCAAGGGCACATTGGGCAACGCCCCGCGCGCTCTGGATATTCGCCCGCCGCGTCAGGAGTATTTCGACTTCTCGCTCTCGAAAGACTTCCCGTGGCCCTTCTTCGGCGGCAAGGAAGGAAAGCGACGCCTGAACTTCCGTGTTGACATATTGAACGCCTTCAACCGTCCGAACTTCCGCTACAACAACACTGGCAACACGCCTTTCGGACTCGGAACATTCCCGACCGAAATTACAACCGAGACAGCGGGCGGCGTAGCCCAGCCTATCACCGCGGCGGAATACAACGCATGGGCGGCGTTCAACAATCAACCGTTGTCCACGACCACGGCTGGCGCGGCGCTGCTCGCGCAGATACGCGCGAACGTGAATGCCACCCGTCAGACTGGAACACAGGGTCCGAATACGGGCGGCCTGCCGCTGGACTTCTTCCACGTGCAGCTACCGCAGGGATTTGCTACGAAGAACCCGCTCGCCTTCGACATCACCAAGCTGGATCAATTCAAGCTCTACCGCATACGGCAGACTTATGATCAGAACTTTGGATCGCTCTTCGCAATCCAGGGCGGAACGGGTGGACCGCGATACATACAGTTCGGTATCAGGCTCTTCTTCTAAGCAGAAGACGATCTATTCGGTTGCCGAATGGGAAAGAGAAAGGAGGCAGGAGCAGTAAGCAGGAAAAGCAGAACGCTTTTAGCTATTCCTGCCCGCTGCCCCTGTAACTGCCTCCTTTCTCTTCGCAGTTGATAGAGGAGGTAGATATGTTTCGCAGATTCACATTGCCTATTCTTTTCGTCCTGATCTTTTTTTCTTTCAACGCAACTGGCACCCTCGCACAGAACGGCAAGGAATTACCGCGCGAGTGGATTGACCCGGACACGGGCCACCGCATCATACGCTTGTCCGACGAGGCTGGCAGCCAGAGCCTCTACTTCCATCAAAACGGCTACACGCCCGACGGCCAGAAGCTAATCATCACAACGCCCACGGGACTTTCGACAGTTGATCTGAAGACTCGCAAAGTAGAGAAGGTCATAGAAGGTCGCGTCAGCGTCCTTATCGTCGGAAGAAAAACCGGGCAGGTCTATTACACAAAGTTCACCAGAGACAACAGCAGATTCTCCGCCACAGTCTATGCGACAGACCTCAACACGAAAGCGACGCGCGAGATTGTAAAGTTGCCGCCGGGCGCATCCGTCTCAACTGTCAACGCGGACGAAACCTTGCTCGCTGGCATCATTGATGAGAAGACGGCTCAGGCAATCAAGGAAGGCAAATTTCCCGTTGGTCCAGGAGGACAGGGGAGACAGGCTAATCAGGGACCAGACGCCGCGCCCACAGCGCCGCGCGGCGATAGCTATCCCGGCAAAGGCGAGATGATGGAGAATCGTCTTGCGGAGCGCCGTCCGCTTCAACTCATCACAGTCAACACAAAAACGGGCGAAGTGAAGACTCTCTTGCGCGGCACGGACTGGTACAACCACATACAGTTCTCGCCAACGGACCCGACCCTTCTGATGTTCTGCCATGAAGGGCCATGGCACAAGGTTGATCGCACATGGACCATACGAACGGATGGCACAGGCTTAACTCAAATACACCACCGCACTATGCTCATGGAGATAGAAGGCCACGAGTTCTTCAGCGGCGACGGCCAGATGATCTGGTACGATCTACAAACGCCGCGCAGCCAGGACTTCTGGCTCGCTGGCTACAATGTCAAGACAGGCGAGAGAATCTGGTATCACCTTGAACGTCCAGAATGGTCCGTACACTACAACGTCTCGCCCAACGGAAAACTTTTTTCCGGCGACGGCGGTGGACCGAACAGCGTTGCCGCACCTGAGAACGGCCAGTGGATTTATCTATTCCGTCCAGAGATGGTGCCAGACCGCACGGACGGAGAACTCACGAACGCGAAAGAGCTCGTCAAGCCCGGCGTCTTCAAAGCAGAGAAACTTGTAAACCTCTCCAAGCACAACTACAGCCTTGAGCCAAACGCCACCTTCACGCCCGACATGAAATGGCTAATCTTCCGCTCAAACATGCTCGGACCAACGCATGTCTTTGCCGTTGAGATAGAGAAGGCGAAGTAACCCTAATACAAATGTAGGGGCAGGGCTTGTCCCTGCCCGCCTGTCATTTAAAGCAACGCGGGCAGGGACAAGCCCTGCCCCTACATTTAATCTTCACGTCAAAGTTAATAGAAGCCTTGTGACCGACGCTGGCGGGAATTGAAAGACTATAGTCTGACCCGCAGCACTCAACTCCGCATCCTTCGGTTCGAGCGCGTGTGGATTTGCGAAGCTATTGTGCGCGTGTATGTCTGTTGACGAGAGCGTGCGCACATTGCCTCCGCGAACAGTCGCGCCGCGAACGGCTATCTCAGCTTCGCGCGCTTGTTCATGATGCGGGTTGACGACTGTCAGAACCAACTGCTTGCCGTTCAACGACGCAGAGCCTTGCAATCCCCATAGCGTCGCAGGTTTTCCGCCGACGTTGTATGTGACGGTCGGTGCAGAGAAGAGCGTTCGCACGGATTGTCCACCCTGATGAGCAGCGTACATCTCGAAGACGTGATAGTTCGGCGTCTCTATGAACTTGTCTTCGTAGGCAAGGAAGAGATCTCGCCCATGATCGCCCAGTGGCCTGTAATAAGCGGTTCCATGCGGTCAGCCTTGCCAAGGAGTTCGTACCACTCGTCCACGGTGTATTCTGTGGAGACCTTCTTGCCCGTGCTCCCGCAGTAGTAGTGCAGCGCCCAGCCGTAGAGAGAATTGAAACTGCCTTCGCCTTTCTCCGCGAGCCGACTGAAGAAGCCGCGCGTCCACTTCCAATCACCAGAGTTCGGACCAGAGCCTATGAATGCAAGCTTCACTCCGTAGCGAGGGACCCAGGCGATATACCTGCGAAACTGGTCCGCGTACTCTTCAGGCGTCATGTTGCCGCCGCATCCCCAGGACTCGTTGCCAACGCCCCAGTAGCGAACATTGAAAGGCTCTCGGTCGCCGCTCTCGGCGCGCATCTTTGAAAGCGTCGTCATGTTCGCAGGCGCGTTGCAGTATTCAACCCACTCATAGAAATCTTTCGCGGGAAGACTGCGGACGTTGGCGGCAAGGTAAGGTTGCGCGCCAATCAATTCTGAGAAACGCAGGAATTCGTTTGTGCCGAAGTGGTTCGGTTCATAGACCTGCGGGCTATCGGAGTCTTTCGTCTCGTCACGAATCCAGAAGTCTGTGCGACGCGGGCGCGCGTTTCGAGGACCAATGCCGTCGCGCCAGTCATAACTATCCGCGAAGCAACCGCCCGGCCAGCGAATCACCCCGGGCTTTATCCTTCGCATTGCTTCTACGAGCGCAGACCTTACGCCGCCCGTGTTCGGAATCTTAGATTTCTCTCCGACCCACACGCCGTCGTAGATGACGCCGCCCAGATGCTCTACGAAGTGGCCATAAATCTCAGGCGCGATTGTTCCGATTGGTTCGTTGACCAGAACTTCTATTCTTGCATCAGCCGCACGAGTGCTGCGTGAGGCTAATAGCACAGCGCTGCAAGCAAGTAGATTGCCTAAAAAGAGTCTGCGACCGATCTTCTGCATCTAGCACTCCTCCAATCTCTGTCGAAACTGCCTGGCCTTAGTTAACCGGTTAACAGGCCAATTATAAACGCATTCTCGATTCTGAAGAATAAATTTTGTCAGCCTCTTATGGTTTCTTGGCCGATGCTTTCGGTGTGGTGAAGCCATGTAGGCGCAGCCAGTCGGCGCAACGCGCAGGCCATGTAGCAAGTATTGGGTCTTTCGTTCCGAGTCCGAAGCCGTGCGCGCCGCGCTCGTACAGGTGAAACTCGAAAGGAACACCTGCTCGTCTTAACGCTTCAGCGAACATCATGCTGTTCTCCACAGGCACAGTCGTATCGGTAAATGTGTGGACAAGAAAAGTCGGCGGCGTATCTTTCGTGACGTGCTCTTCGTTTGAGAGAAGCGCAACGAGTTCCGGCGAAGGGTTGTCGCCTAAGAGTTGTTTTTTAGAACCGCCATGAGTTTTCTCTCGCATGGTAATCACAGGATAGATGAGCATCATCAGATTTGGACGGGAACTTACACGCTCAATCGGGTCTGAGGAATCAGGCTTGCCGGAATCGAAATGAGTTCCGATAGTGGACGCAAGATGTCCTCCTGCGGAGAAACCTAGAATGCCAATGCGTTCAGGATCGAGTCCCCATTCTTTTGCTCTGGCACGGACCAATCGAATCGCACGCTGAGCGTCCTGAAGCGGAGCAGGATGATGGTAGCGCGGACCAATTCTGTATTTTAGAACGAAAGCTGTGATGCCGAGCGTGTTGAGCCATTCGGCTACGGGCGCGCCTTCATGGTCCGCAAGATGAGAGTAGCCTCCGCCCGGACAGACTATGATTGCTGCGCCCGTCGCTTTCTCCTTCGGCGGGAAATATGGCGTCAGCGTAGGCGTGTCTGCTGGTTCATGACCGACAGCGCCCGGAGCACCTTCGGGCCAGAGAACAATCGGAGTTTCAGGCGTTGCCTTCAATGCGGAAGTCACGGGCGGCGATAGATAAAGTATCAGAGATGATAGCAGTAAGGCGTGACACATTATCTTTAGCATTACAAATTCACCCTTCAAGAATGTTAGCGTTGAGAGTTTGATCTAAAACTTCTAATTCACTTCGACAATCCCATGCGCCGCACGAGCGAAACGAAGCGCGGTTCACTGCGCAAATGATCGAAGATCGGCTCGACCTTGATGAACACGATCCAGTTGAAACGCTCATCCGCAGCCTTCTCTAAATTATCCAGCGCCTTCTCACGCTCGCCGAGTCCCGCATAGACGACTGCGAGATGATATGGCGAGACGTAGTGCTGTCGGCCTAGATCGTTCAACTCTTCTATCACTTGCTCTGCCTGCTTCTTCTGTCCTGCGATTGCATAAGCGTAACCTAAACCTGAAAGAGCGCTGAGCGAGTTTCTATCCGGCTCTAACGATTTCTGAAACTCTGCTATCGCCTCTTCACCACGATTCATCTGCGCAAGGACGTAACCGAGTTCGTAATGCGCTCGCGCGAAACTGCCGTCCATCTCAAGCGTCTTGCGATGCGTTGCAAGAGCCTGCTCGAACTGGCGCGCGTAGTATAGATGGCGTCCCGCGTCCGCGTTTATGGGGAGCGAGAACGGTTCAAGTTCCTGCGCGCGTTTAGCCTCCGAGTTTGCTTCATCGAAGCGTCCCAGGGCAGCGAGCATGGCGGAGTACCATTGATGAGTGGTCGCGTAGTCAGGTTTCAATTCTATTGCTCGCTTGAAATTAGCTTCGGCCTGCGACCAGTTCCAGTCGAAGCGATAATTGATTGACGCGAGCGAAGCGTGGGCTTCAGCCAAAGTCTCGTCAAGCTCAAGAGCTTTCGTCGCCGCCTCTTTAGCTTTCGGATAAGATTCAGTCGCAGGCTCTACGTTGTAAACATTAAGTAGCCAGTAACAGTCAGCCAGACCGGAGTAGGCCGGAGCGTAATTCGTGTCTTTCTCTTTCGCCTGATTGAAGAAGTCTATGCCCTTCTGCAATCCTTCCGCAGTGCGTTTGTTCCAGTAGTAGCGGCCTTGCAGGTAGAGTTGATAGGCTTGGGAGTTGGTCGCGTAGTTTTTTACAAGCCTCTGCTGCTCTGCGCCCGTGAGTTTCAGACGAAGCTGGTCCGTTACGTCGCGCGATAGTTCCTGCTGAAGCCCCGTAAGATCAGAGAGCTTTCGCGTGTATCGCTCGCCCCAGATGTGGCTGTCGTC
>QHXM01000089.1 GCA_003222945.1 Acidobacteriota bacterium | reverse complement strand
TTGAGCGGTTCAAAACTGAGAGGCTGCATTCCAAGACTATGCGGAAAACTTTTCGCAGTCCGGCATCAGTCAACCGAGAACTCGCAACTTTGTCAGGCATCTTCCGGCTGGCAATCGAATACGATGAATTGGAAGCCAACCCTTGCCGCAAAGTTCAGTTTCTCCAAGAGAAGAATAGCCGCGAACGTTATTTGACCTTTGAAGAAGAGGCCAAATTAATCGAGCAGCTTCAAGGCTGCCGCGAGCACCTACGCCCAATCGTGATATGTGCGCTCTACACGGGAATGCGACGCGGCGAATTGCTACGCTTGCGATGGTCTAAGGTTGATTTCGAGCGTGAGATCATTACAGTCACCGAAACGAAAACCAACCGCGACCGAACAGTGCCGATGGAATCAATCGTGAATGATGTGTTGCGAGAGTTGAAAGTGTGGGGAAGTCATCCAGAGGATTTTGTCTTTCCGAGTCATTACACAGGCTCATCTTTCAAAGATATAAGCCGCTCGTTTAAGACGGCTTGTAAGGAAGCCGGAATCCATGACTTTCGCTTTCACGATCACGGCATACCTTCGCAAGCCGTCTTGTGGACGCGCGCGTTGATGTGGTCAAGATTAAAGAGTTGCTGGGCCACCGAAGCATCGTCACCACGATGCGCTACATGCACACGAACGATCAGGGCAAACGGGCGGCAATCACAGAGCTAGAACGTTATCGCCGAGAGCGTGCGTCACAAGATTGTCACAAGGGCGCAAGCCATGATTTACAGCACGCACGTAAATCGTTGAAGGCTAAGGCCACAGCGTAAACGGTCGGGTAAGCTGCGAATTGACAATGGCTCAAACAGCATGTTACAACCCAACCTGACCGTCCTTTAGTTGTACTCTTTAGCATTAACACCGTGAAGAGCGGAAGATGTAAAGTTTTGCGCTCTGGTTCTACTGAATCCGTGAGCGCGATTTCTCTGTAAGGGTGTAAGTTCGAGACCTCTATGGCGGACGAAAAGATTCAGCCCGGTGACGCGAAAGACGCAAACGAGCAAGGGGAGCGCGAGGGCGCGAAAGCTTCTCCGCGTGCGGACGACAAAAGCCCAAGCCCCGGCTCTGAAATCAAGAACGCTGGAGAGTTGCCGAAGCCTGAACATCCGGCAGCATCTCCTGAAAGCCAGGCCGCGCTCACTGGTAAAGCCCCATCGGGTAGTTCAACGAGCGGCACGACCGTTCCTGCCTCAACAGGCGAGTCAGCAACAGCTTCAACGTCATCAACAGAAACTCCTGCGCTCGATGCGCAACCTCCCGGCGGCGCGTCGCCGAGCGTTGGCGACCCAACAAAAAGTCCCACGCAATCAGATTTAGAGAAGGCAGCGAAGATTGCTGAAGCGAAAGCGCGAGCAGCCGCAGCAAAGCAGGCGGCAGGCGACAAGCCCTCGCCCCCGAAACCGGCAGGAGCAGGAGCACCGAAAGCTCCCGTCAAGAAGAAGGATGAAGGTCCGAAGCCTGCGGATGCTTCCCGTCATCCGCTCGTCAAAAAGCTTCGTGAAGCATTTGACGGTGCTGTGGTCGAAGCAACAGAGTTCATAGGACAGCGTTCGATTCGCATCGAACGGACGCGCATCCTTGAGGTCTGCGATTTTCTGAAGCGCGATAGAGAGAGTCGCTTCGACTTTCTTTCGGACCTGACGTGCGTGCATTTTCCAGACCGCGCGGAAGCGCCTTTCGATGTTGTCTATAACCTTTATTCAATCAGCGCAAACGAGCGCGTGCGCCTTAAAGTGGCGACTGATGAGGAGGCTGGCGTTGAGAGCGTGACGAGCGTTTGGCCTACTGCGAACTGGATGGAGCGAGAGGTCTTCGATCTCTTCGGCGTGCCTTTCAGGAATCACCCGGACCTTCGCCGCATACTTCTTCCCCCCGACTGGGAAGGCCACCCGCTCAGAAAAGAGTATCCGCTCGAATTCATAGAGAACAACTGGACCGCAAAGCACCTGCCCGAATTCACGGAGGTGCAGAAAGAGCAATTGGAGCAGCGACGCAACTACGGCCTTGAGATTCTCTCAGTGCCCGCAGAGCGCCGCGTGCGCGAAATTTTTCGTGGCAACAAAGAAGTGATGCCGAAGGATAAGTGAACAGTTTTCAGTTTTGAGTTTTCAGTTTTCAGCCCGTCGCGCTGCGCTCTGAAAACTCAAAACTGAAAACTCAAAACTGATTATGTCTCCGAAAGAACTTGCGGCGCATTACGAGGCGAAGGTTTTCGATACAAGCGAGGCTGCTGAAAAGGCTGGCTTCGTGATTACTGAAACCATGTCGCCGCGAAACACCTGGAACAAGGCGAGCGCAGCGCAGGCAATCATGCACAAGCTACTTCAACTCAAACAGAAGGGCGAGGCATCGGAGATTGGACTCGTACTCGAGGGCTACGGCGTGTCGGGCTGTTATAAAAAGCCGGAGTAAGAAAGTGAGTTGGCTTTATATTCTGACTCCTGACTTCTGGATTCTGAATTCTGCTTTTCAATTATGCATCAGGTAGAAATAGCTACAACAAGAGAGACGCTGTTAGATAGCCCAGAGATGATTCTCAACATGGGGCCGCAGCACCCTTCTACGCATGGCGTGTTGCGTGTCGTCTTGCGGCTTGATGGCGAGACTGTGATGGATCTCGACTGCGACATTGGATACTTGCATCGCGGGATGGAGAAGATTGCTGAGAGCCGTCAGTATCCGATGATTGCGCCTTACTGGGACAGGCTTGATTATCTGGCGGCTGTTTCGAACGGGCTTGTCTGGGTCGAAACAGTCGAGCAGATGATGGGATTAGATGTTCCGCCCCGCGCTCATTACATACGCACCATCCTGACAGAGCTTAATCGCATAGCATCGCACCTGCTCTGGCTCGCAACGCACGCGCTCGATATTGGCGCGGTCACAGTTCTTCTGTGGTGCTTGCGAGAGCGCGAAGAGATTCTGAAGATTTTCGAGCGGCAATTCGGAGCGCGTCTAACCTGTCATGCGTGGCGCATCGGCGGGATGCCGAACGATGCTTACGATGATTTCGAGAAGGATGTCAGGCAGTTCGTCAATAACTTTCCGAAGCGAATTGACGAGTACGAGACTGTGCTCTCGGAGAACCGCATCTGGTTAAGCCGCACTGTCGGAATCGGCGTCATCTCTGCCGAAGACGCGATTGCTATTGGTCTTTCTGGTCCTGCGCTTCGAGGCTCAGGTGTGGCGTGGGACATTCGCAAGGCGCGGCCTTATGCAGCTTACGCCGACATGGATTTCGACATTCCACTCGGCGAGAACGGCGATACTTATGATCGTTACCTTGTCCGATTGGAAGAGATGCGACAGTCGCGCCGAATCGTTCAGCAAGCGATTGACAATCTGCCTGATGGTCCTGTGAACGCGAAAGTGCCGAAGATAGTCAAGCCGCCTGCGGGCGATTACTATCATTCGATTGAAGGGCCGAAGGGCGAGATAGGCTGCTATCTAGTAGCTGACGGAACATCAAGCCCCTGGCGCGTTCGCGTGCGCCCGCCATCGCTCATAAACTTGCAGGCGCTCAGACAGATGTGCATAGGCCACCTCGTTGCAGATGTCGTCGCAATCATAGGCACGCTCGACATAGTGCTCGGCGAGATTGATAGGTAAAAGATAAATCATGCCCTGTATGCTTGAGACATTTGCAGAGCAGGAGTTCAGAGACTTGCTGGAATTTCTCGCCGCAACGCCTGGGAACGTTCGGCAGTTGTCACAGGGCATCGCGGCAGACGAGTTGAAGAGAAAGCCTTCGACTGACGAGTTCTCATTCTTAGAGAACGTTTGCCATCTGCGCGACATAGAGCAGGAGGGATACACAGTTCGCATCTCAAAACTGCTCAACGAGCGTGATCCTGTGCTGCCGGACATTGACGGCGCAAGACTCGCACGAGAGCGCGATTATAACAGCGAGGATTTTGAGACTGCGCTTAGAGAGTTCGAGCGGCTGCGCGAAAATAATGTTCGCGTGCTAAGCCTCCTCAGTGCTGAAAGTTTGAATCGAAGCGGGGTGTTTGAAGGCGTAGGCACGATAAATTTGAAAACTCTTGCAGGCATGATGCGCGAGCATGACGAAGCGCACCGCGCGGAATTAAAGGGCTTGCGTGATTGTTTGTCGAAGAGTGAAGCCGTCTGGTTATGAATGTGGTTCGTTTGAAAGTTCAGCCGATGACGCGTGAAAGTTTCGCGCCCTTCGGTGTGTTGATTGACAGTCGCGGCTCTGTTGAGATTGACTTGGGCGAAGGAAGGCCAAGTCTTACGGGAGCTACATCGGAGTGGCGTCCGCTTCGTTTTGATTTCATGGCTCGTCACAAGCGGACCATGCAGGTCTTCAGCCCGCTCGCTTCGTCTGCTTCCATAATTGCTGTTGCGCCGCCGAACGACGCAGACGCGCCGGAAGTTGAAAAGATATTGGCGTTTCTAGTGGACGGGCGTTTGCCCTACGCCTATCACAAAGGGACTTGGCACACGCCGCCGTTTCCGGTTAAGGAGTGGTCTTCGTACTTGGTCGTTGATCGCGCAGGAACGTTGGATGACGATTGGGAGTTGGTGGATTTGAAAGCAACGCATCAGAAGGTTTTTGAGATTGAATTGTGAAAAGCTGTCAGTGGTCAGTGGTCAGTTGTTTTCGGTCTATGAAGCTGCATGAAGAATGAGCATTCAACTTAATAAAGCGGACAACTGACAACAGACAAATCAACAAGCATGTTGCATACATTCGCGCTCTTTGCGCCGCCGAATTTTATAGACAATCTGTTGCTGAAGTTCTTCAGCGCCGACACGGTTAACTACGTCGTCTGGCCTTTCATTCAGATTGGCGCGGTCGTCACAGCCGTCGCCGTCTATGCGCTCTATGCGACGTATGCTGAGCGGAAGATTTCAGCTTTCATGCAGGCGCGGCTCGGACCAATGCGCGTTGGCCCTTGGGGACTGTTGCAGCCCTTTGCTGACGCGCTGAAACTTTTGACGAAGGAAGACCTCACGCCGGATAAAGCGGACATCTACACATTCAAGTTCGCGCCTTACATTTCAGTCGCAGCCGCTTTCATAGTCTTCGCAGTCATCCCGTTTGGGCCTGACTGGGGCGTAATCACGGACGTAAACATTGGCTTGCTGTTCGTTCTCTCAATCTCAAGCGTAGGCGTGCTCGCGCTGATTCTAGCTGGCTGGTCTTCAAACTCTAAGTACGCCCTGATGGGTGCGCTTCGCTCTTCCGCGCAGATGGTCTCTTACGAAGTCTCTATGGGACTTTCGATCATCGGCGCGTTGATGTTTGCGCGAACGCTCTCTCTGTCAGGTATCGTGAGCGCGCAGCAATCGGACGCAGTCTGGTTCATGTTCTACCAGCCGCTCGGTCTTCTTACGTTTCTAGTTAGCGGCATTGCTGAGAACAACCGCGCGCCGTTTGATCTGCCCGAAGCAGAGTCGGAATTGGTCGCAGGCTTTCACACGGAATATTCCGGTATGCGATGGTCGCTATTCTTCATGGCAGAGTACGCAGCGATGGTCGTGGTCTCCGCGATTGCAACGACGCTTTACTTAGGCGGCTGGTATTTCCCGTTTGTCTATCGCTTCACAGAAGCGCAGGGGCATCACGCGCTCTACGTCATCATCAGCCTCATTGTATTCTTAGCGAAGCTGACCTTCCTGCTCTATCTGTATTTCTGGCTGCGCTGGACGCTGCCACGCTTTCGTTACGACCAACTGATGGACATCGGATGGAAGTGGTTGATTCCAACTGCGCTCGTCAACATTGTGCTTACTGCAATCGCTATCTTCACGGTTCAGGCGGTTGACGGCTGGAATGGATTGAAGACTATTGAAGCGATGTCGCCGAGCCTCAACCTGACAGGGACGGGCAAAGCGATTATGATTGGATTTGGAATCATAGGCATATTCATTACGGCGGGCGTGCTCTCTACGATCAACCGGCGCGCGCGCGATTTCAACTTGAAGAGACAGCGACGAAATATTCGTCTTGTGAATTTAAGAAAAGGTAAACCGGCAGTAGCTCCGCCAGCGACGAACGAATGATTAATAGTTTCAAGTTCCAAGTTTCATGTTTCAAGTTAGAAGTCTGGAACTTGGAACTTGCAACATGAAACTTAAGAGGTAGCAATTATGCCAGCAGTAAATGTTCCGAAGCCCACGCTCATGGAGAAGGTAAAACGCTTCTTCATGGTTGATTTGTTGAAGGGTTTGCGCCTGACTTTGAAGTACAACGTGGGCGCGATTACGGATAAGGATGCTGTGGCGGGGCATGGCATCTACACGGAGCAGTATCCGAAGGTGCGTCCAGACGTTGCGCCTCGCTTTCATGGTGCGCCGCGCCTTAACATGGACCCGGAGACGCACGATACGCTCTGCATCGCATGTAACCTGTGCGCGCTCGCTTGCCCCGAAGATTGCATTGACGTGATTGCGATGGACATTGAGATCACAGTCGCTGGCAAGGCGCGTCGCAAGAAAGTGCTCGACGAGTTTATCTTCGACACCTCGCGCTGCATGTTCTGTGCTCTTTGTCAGGAGGCATGTCCGACGGCCTGTTTGGAGCTAACACAGGATTTTGAACTCGCAACCTACTCGCGCGCAGGCTTTGTCTGGAACAGAGAGATGCTGGAGCAGGGGCGCGAAACCGTTAAATACACTAAGTGATAGTTTTCAGTTTTCAGTTTTGAGTTTTCAGTAAAAACTGAACGCTCTTCTGCTGAAAACTGAAAACTGAAAACTGAAAACTATGGTTCTCAACGGTTGGGAAGCAGTCTTCTTCTGGGTCTTCTCGGTTGCTGCGCTGGTCGCGGGGCTTTTGACCATCATGGCGCGCAACGCTGTGCACAGTGCGCTCTTTCTTATCTCGTCGCTCGTGTCCGTTGCCGCGCTCTTCATACTGCTCGGCGCAGAGTTTATCGCTGGCGTGCAGATTTTGGTTTATGTTGGCGGCGTGATGGTGCTCTTTCTCTTCGTCATCATGTTGGTCAACGTCGGCGCAGAGGAGCGAGGGCGCGAACCGATCTTCAATCACACGGCTCAGGTCACGGCGGCTGTCATCTTCGGGTTGCTTCTTGCGGGCGGACTGGTTTATGCGCTCAATCAAGGTTACAAGGGGATGCAGGCAAGCGACAGAGACAAGATAGCGGCCATCACAGACAGGCGCGAAGCCGAGCAACAGAATATGCCGAGCGCCGCGACTGGCACATTCAGAATCACGAAGGATACGGAGCGAGTCGGTGGCAGTCTCTATCGTTACGCATCGCTTCCATTCGAGATTGCGAGCGTTCTGCTACTGGTCGCAATCATAGGCTCTGTGATGCTCGCGCGAACTGTTAAGCAGGAAGCGTCGGCTGATGACGTTGACCCGGAAGTATTGAAAGAAGCAATCGCGGCTGAGCCGGAGTTGGCAAAGCTTGAAAGCGCGAACGAGTGAAGCAATTTTGTCATTGATTCATTGAATCATTCAGCCGTTGAAAACGGTATCATTCGCTCAATGATTAAATGAATCAATTCCTAAATCGAATTCTCTATGAGCAGCTTATTAACTCCAATCTTTGCGCTCTTGTTGCAAGACGAATCGCTCGGCTGGCTTCAAAGAATTGGTCTGGGATTGAAGCACCCGGACCTGTCTAAGTTTCTTGTTATCGGCGCGCTGCTTTTCATAATCGGCGTGGCGGGCGTTCTCACAAGACGCAATATCATAGTCATCTTCATGTCAATCGAGTTGATATTGAACGCGGCCAACTTAAACTTCATAGCCTTCTCGCGCTACCTGCATGACACGGGAAGCCCTAGCGCCGTAGCAGGACAAGTTTTCACAGTCTTCATAATCGTCGTCGCCGCAGCCGAAGCCGCCATAGGGCTTGGCATTGTCATAGCGCTCTATCGAAATAAAGAGACAATCTGGGCAGATGAGATTGATCTTCTGAAGTGGTGATTTTGAGATCAAGGGGAATCCTCGTGCTCTACAAATTTGATGGAGAGAGTGAGAAAGATTTCCATGTCCCCCAAAACTGATCCGACCGGACGATTGAGGAAGTTATTCATTAAAAGCAGAGTGCCACTGTTCGCGCTGCTGGTCTGCGCGTTGAGCGTTGCGGCTGCCAGCACTAGCCGAACGAACAGAACCGCATCTTCTTTGAGAATGCAAACGACGGGTAGTTTCAAATTGAGATACGTGGCCGTCAAAGATCATGGACTTGCGCAAATTGAGAAGCTGATTAAAGAATCGAAACTCTTCGAGCTGCTGATTGACGACTCGAATAAGAGTTTGAAGTTGCCCGTTGACATCACGGTCATCTTCAGAGAGTGCAACGGCAAGGATGAAGACGGCAAAGACGAAGACCCTACGAACGCATGGTACAACCCCAACAATCACTCTATAACGATGTGCTACGGGTTGATTAAAAAGTCTGAGGACCTTTTCAAGAATAACGAGAAGACGGAGAAAGATTTGGACGAGGCCGTGCTTGGTTCTACCGCATGGACTTTCTATCACGAGATGGGGCACGCGCTCATAGACATTTACAAGATAGCGCACACGGGCAAAGAAGAGGACGCGGCAGACGAACTCTCAACCTACATTCTTATAAGCAGCGGCGATGCGGGCGAGAAGGCTGCCTTAGATGGCGCGGAAGATTTCTACCGCGAAGCCTCAGAGGATAATGATCTGAGCGAGGAGCAGTTTGCCGATGTACATTCACTGAGCAAACAGCGCTTCTACAATATAATCTGCTGGGTCTATGGCTCGAACACAGAGAAGTACGCCTCCCTTACCGAAGGTGCAGATGCAATTCTGCCGCAAGGTAGGGCTGGAGCGTGCGAGGGGGAGTATCAAAGGATAGCAAAAGCCTGGCAGAATCTGCTGGCATCGCACCTGAAGAAATGACTCTATGTATAAACTGATCTGGCTCGTTCCACTGTTGCCGCTCGCGGGCGCTCTCGTAAACGGCCTGCTTGGTCGCAAGTTTCGTTTTTCAGAGAAACTGATCGGCGGTATAGCCGTCGGCACGGTCGCGCTCTCTTTTTTATTGAGCGTGATGGCCGTCTGGTCTTACGGGTGGGGCGCGGATGCGAAGTGGCCGCAAGCTTTCGTCACAACACAGTTCAGTTACACATGGATTCCGGGCGGCACGGTCCAGATTACGCAAGGCGAGAAGGAACGCGCCGCAGCAGAGAGCAGTAATCAGCCCGCAGGTCAGTCGAAGCCGAATGACACGCGCGCAACGGGCGCTCAACGTGGGACGGGACGCGGCTCGCTTCTCAACATAGAGTGGAGCTATCAACTCGATCCGCTCTCAGCCGTCTTCATGCTCGTTGTCACGGGCGTAGGTCTTTGCATCTTCGTCTTCGCAACGGGCTACATGCACGGCGACACAGGCTTCTATCGCTTCTTCGCTTACCTTGGCCTCTTCATGTTCTCTATGCTCGTCCTCGTTATGGGGTCGAACTTCGTGATGATGTTCGTCGGGTGGGAAGGCGTAGGTCTCTGCTCATACCTTTTGATCGGGTACTACTTCGACCGCAAGGAAGCTGGCGACGCATCGCGCAAGGCTTTTATCACAAATCGCATAGGCGACTTCGGCTTCAGCCTCGGCATCTTCGGCATCATAGCCACTTTCGGCTCTGCGCAATACTCTGACGTTTTCTCTAATGCTGCTGGCTACCCGCTCGAAGCTCTGGGACATTGGGGATTAATGTCATGGATTGCGCTCGGACTATTCATTGGCGCAATCGGAAAGTCCGCACAGATTCCGCTCTACGTCTGGCTGCCGGATGCTATGGCTGGGCCTACGCCTGTCTCCGCTTTGATTCACGCGGCGACGATGGTGACAGCCGGACTCTACATGCTCGCGCGCACGAACGTAATCTTCCAGCACTCGCAGACGATGATGCTGGTCGTTGCAATCGTAGGAGCAGCGACCGCACTCTTCGCAGCGACAATCGGCATCACGCAGAACGACATCAAGAAGGTCCTGGCTTACTCAACCGTCTCGCAACTAGGCTTCATGTTCCTGGCCTGCGGCGTCGGCGCGTTCGCCATTGGAATCTTCCACGTGATGACGCACGCCTTCTTCAAAGCTCTCATGTTTCTAGGCGCAGGCAGCGTCATACACGGGATGCACCACGAACAGGACATGCGGCGCATGGGCGGCTTGCGTAAGTACATGCCGAAGACCTACTGGACTTTTCTGGCAGGTTGGTTAGCCATCTGCGGCATTCCTATCTGGGCGGGCTTCTGGTCTAAGGATGAGATTCTGTGGAAGACCGCTTCAACCAGCTTCATTCCCGGCGGATGGATTCTCTGGCTCGTTGGGACGATTGCAGCGACCTGCACGGCCTTCTACATGACGCGGCTCGTTGCAATGACCTTCTGGGGCAATCCTAGATTTTCAGAGAAGCCTGCTGGCGGCGAAGCGGACGAAGCGCACGCGCACGCATTCGATGAAGGCATGAAACCGCATGATGCTGTGCTTGCTTCTGCCGGAGATCGTCCACGACATGAACCGGGCGAACACGTCGGACCAGTGCATGAAGATATTGAAGAGCATCTCGGCAGTCACGGTCACGACGAGCACGAACATGAACATGGCGCGCACACGCCGCATGAATCGCCGCCATCAATGTGGATTCCACTCGCAGCGCTCGCCGTGCTTGCTACCATCGGAGGCTTTCTAGGCATCAGCCCAGCGTTCACAGGCGGCAAGCACGTTGGCGGCCGTGTGAACATAGTCAACTGGCTTGAGCCTGTCATCTGGAATCCGGTTGATAAGAGCTTCGGCGGCAGTCTCTCGGATGGTAGCGGTGGCGAGGCTAAATCAGAAGAGAGCAGACAGAAAGCAGAAGGCAGTTCCTTGATTGCTTCAACTCAGCCCGGCGCGTTGCGGAGCGAAGCGCGTAATGAAGCGGAAGGCAGCGAATCGGTTGCGCCTTATGGCGACACAGGATTCAATCTGGCGCACTCTATAGAGAAGAGTCTAGGCGAGACAGCTACGGAATGGGTCTTCATAATCATCTCCATCGTCGTGGCTGCATTCGGAATGTTCTTAGGCTATCTCTTCTACGTCAAGAATACGAAGCTGCCTGACCTGTGGGCTGCGCGCTTGCGTCCACTCTATCGCGCAAGCTTCAACAAATACTGGGTGGACGAACTCTACGCGAAGCTGTTCACGCGGCGCACAATGGATGCCGCGCGCGGAGTCTATGCCGTTGATTCGCGCGTAATAGACGGCGCGGTCAATGGCTCCGCGTGGCTCACGCGACTGTTGAGCCGGATAACGGGCGGCTTCGATAAATATGTCGTTGACGGACTTGTAAACGGCGTAGCCAACTTCATTGGCCGTCTCATGTCGCGCGTGTTCCGCGCAGCACAGACGGGACTTGCAGCGAACTACGCGCTCGTGATGGTTCTCGGCCTTGTGCTCGCCGTCGCGCTCTTCTTCGGTAAAGATATTTTGTCCGCTGTGGGCTTAGCGAAGTGACGCAGTTTTCAGTTTTCAGTTTTGAGTTTTCAGACCGTATCTGATTGCTCGTAACTGAAAACTGAAAACTCAAAACTGAAAACTGAATTTATGAACATTCCAAACCTTCTCTCCATCGTCACGTGGCTGCCAACGATTGGCGCGGTCATAATACTCGCAATGTTTAAGAAGGATCAGGGCAACCTGATTAAGAAGTTTGCGACCGCCTGGTTCGGCCTGGCCTTCATCGCGTCGCTCTTTCTCTTCGCTTACGACAAGACGAAGGGCGGGATGCAGTTTCTGGAAGACCATCAGTGGATTCCAGTAATCGGCGCGCGTTACCAGATGGGCGCGGACGGCGTTGCAGTGCTCCTGATAGTTTTGACGACGCTGCTTGGAGTAATCGCCTCGCTCTCTTCCTGGAAGTACATCGAAAAGCGTGAGAAGGAATATTACGTTCTGCTTCTACTGTTGCAGACGGCTGTCGTCGGCGTCTTCTCTTCGATGGACCTGTTTCTCTTTTATCTATTCTTCGAGGTCTCGCTCGTGCCGATGTACTTTCTGATAGGCATCTGGGGCGGCGAGCGCAGGCTTTACGCGGCGATAAAATTCTTCCTATACACGCTTGTAGGCTCGGTCGTTATGTTGCTCGGCGTTTTGAAGATGTACTTTCTGACGCAGGACACGACGATAACTGCGCACATCACGCCAGCCATCTTGAATAATCTAGCGGGTAATACAGAGACGAGTAATCTGGTCGCCAACACTCTGCAAGCTGCGGCATTAAATCACACGGGCACTTTCAACATCATCTACATGCAGGCGATGGGTTCTGTGATGCCTATGGGCACGATGCAGGTTCTGCTCTTCTTCGCTTTCGCCTTAGGATTTGCGATCAAAGTGCCCATGTTCCCGTTTCACACCTGGCTGCCGGACGCGCACGTTGAAGCTCCTACGGCGGGAAGCGTCATACTCGCAGGCATCCTGCTGAAGCTGGGAACTTATGGATTCTTCCGATTCAACGTTCCGATGTTCCCTGCTGCGTCAAAGGATGAAAGCTACTTCGGAAGTTTTGGCGTGCGGAGTGTGATGATCTTTCTTGCCATTGTAGGCATTATCTACGGCGCACTCGCAGCGATGTACTTCGTCGTCAAAAAGGATGGCGACGTGAAGAAGCTGGTCGCCTACTCTTCAGTCTCTTCGATGGGCATAGTTATCCTTGGACTCTTCTCTCTGAACCCGAATGGGTTAAACGGCGCGACTCTGCACATGATAAATCACGGCATCTATTCGGGCGCGCTCTTCCTGCTTGTTGGAATCATTTATGAAAGGCGGCACACGAGAAACGTTGCGGAGTTCGGCGGACTATCACACGTGATGCCCGCTTACGCGACAATCTTTCTCTTTATGGCGATGACGGCGATTGGATTGCCGCTGTTGTGCGTATTCATCTCGGAATTTCTTTCGATGCGGGGAGCGTTTGAGGCTAACCCTGCCTGGGCGGGGTGGGCTGCTCTCGGAATTATCTTGAACGCGGGCTACATGCTCTGGCTCTATCAACGAATGTTCTTCGGCAACATAGAGAATCCTAAAAACAAAAATCTGCCGGACCTTTCGGGGCGCGAGTGGGCTTACATGCTGCCGCTCGTCGTGATGTCGCTCTGGATAGGCGTCTATCCGAAGACCTTTGTTGACTACATTCAGAAGCCTGTTGATGCAGTCGTTCGGCAGGTGAGACCGGACTATCCGATACCCGGCGCGACGCCAGCAGCACAACCGCAGAGAGCGGCAGTGCAAGGACAGTCAGTACCGCCTGCGGTAGCGGGCGGGCAATGAAATTGCGGAATGCGGATAACGGGATTGCGGATTGAAAACCGATTTCTTAAATCCGCAATCCGCATTCCGCAATCTAAAATCGACAGACCCGTTTTGATTCTTTATGCTCGCAATTCTTCAAGCCAATAGCACAGAGCTTTTCAAGCTGGGCGATCTGCAATTGATCGCGCCTGAGATAATCCTTGCGGTCTTTGCCTGCGTGGTGCTCGTGATGGAGGTCATACTTCCTTACAGGAAGAGTAAGTGGACCGCCTACTTCGCGCTAATCGGAATCGGACTCGCGCTCGTCTCGCTGCTCGCTCAGTTTTACGGCATGGCCGGAACGTTCCTACCCTGGAACGTCGAGGGAGCACTGTCCCCGCTAAACGGCTTCTACGGCATGATTCGCATAGACGGGTTCGCCGTTCTATTCAAGATCATCTTTCTGCTTGCGGCTGCGCTCTCGATTGCGATCTCTACAAAGTTTCTGGACATAGAAGGCGAGCAGCACGGCGAGTATTACGCGCTCGTTCTCTTCGCAACTGTAGGCATGATGTTCTTAAGCTGCGGCTACGATCTGATCTCGCTCTTCATCAGCCTTGAACTGATGGCGCTAACGTTCTATGTGCTCGTCGCATTCACTAAACGACAGAAGCGCTCGAACGAAGCCGCTATGAAATATTTTCTGCTCGGCGCATTCTCTTCAGGGATTCTGCTCTACGGAATGTCTCTGCTCTACGGCGTCGCAGGCTCCACAAACCTTGGCGACATCGCGCAGAAAGTTACCGCCGCTTTGAGTTCAACTGATCCAACAGGCTCGCCGCTTCGCCCGCTTCTTCTTCTTGGCATGATTGCGATGGCAGCGGGGCTGTTCTTCAAAGTCGCAGCCGTGCCGTTTCACATGTGGGCGCCAGACGCTTACGAAGGCGCACCGACGCCCGTGACAGCATTTCTTTCAACAGGCTCGAAGGCCGCAAGCTTCGCACTCTTCGCGCGCATCTTCATGGAAGCTTTGACGGGAATGCGCGCTGACTGGGCACCGCTGCTGGGACTCGTCGCAGCCATCACGATTCTAATCGGCAACTGGGCTGCCGTGACGCAGGAGAACTCAAAGCGGCTTCTCGCCTACTCGTCAATTTCAAACGCGGGCTATCTGCTTCTAGGTCTGATAGCGATGAACCAGTACGGCTATGTTGGTCTTGTCATCTATCTTTTCGTCTATACTCTGATGAACCTGGGCGCGTTCGGCGTCATCATCAGCCTCAGACGACGCGGCATCATAGGCGATAACGTTAACGACTTTACGGGACTCGGACAGAAAGCGCCGGGCATGGCGATTCTGATGACCGTCTTCATGCTAAGCTTAGGCGGATTGCCTGTGACGGGCGGATTCATTGGCAAGTATTTCCTCTTCGGAGGACTCTTGCAGCGCGGCGCGCAGGAAGGGAAGAGTTGGTACTACTGGCTGGCTATCTGGGCAATCCTTAACACGGTCGTCTCCTTCTACTACTACGTGCGATTCATTCGCGCAATGTATCTGTCAGACCGCGTGGCAGATGATCGCCCGCTCTCGCTCTCGCCCGCTCTGACGACTGCGCTCGTCGTCTCGCTCGTCGGAATCATCTTCATAGGCATCTACCCGCAGCCATTCATAGACATCGCGCAGAAACTTCTGCCCCACTGAAAAGCAAGGATGAAGGCGGCAATGATGAAGTAGAAGAAGGGGAAAGGTTAAAGGTTAAAGGTAAAGGGTAAAATCCTTTCCCCTTTAACCCTTCCCCTTTTTCCCTTTACTTCATCGTTGCCGCCTTCATCCTTCATCCTTGCTCATGTTTGTCTTCTACTTCTTCGCTGCGCTGCTCGTCCTTCAAGCCATCGTCTCTCTTCGAGGCGGCGCGCGTTACCTCTCTTACATACGGCGCGAGACGGCTATAGATAAACAAGACTTCACACCTTACGCTTCCATCATCGCGCCTTGTCGCGGACTCGATCAGGGCTTGCGAGAAAATCTCGCCGCGCTCTTTCATCAAAACTATACGGCTTATGAAATAATCTTCATCACAGACAGCGAGGCTGACCCTGCGCTCGCAGTCATTGAAGAGTTGTGCCGTTCGGCAGACGCGATCGCACACGTTGCGACCCGCATTATTTTCGCGGGCGAGGCGAAAGACTGCGGACAGAAGGTTCACAACCTGCGCGCGGCTGTGAGCGAGACCAATCCGAAGAGCGAGGTTTTCGTCTTCGTTGATTCCGATGCTCGACCCCGTGAAGATTGGCTGCGCAATTTGATTGCGCCTCTTGCCGATGAACACGTGGGAGCGGCGACGGGCTACCGCTGGTTCATTCCTGTGCGAGGCGGCTTCGCATCCAGCCTGCGCGCAGTCTGGAACGCTTCCATAGCTTCCGCTTTGGGCGAGCGCGAGCGTAGAAACTTTTGCTGGGGAGGCTCGACCGCCGTGCGCCGCGGGACATTTGAGCGCGCAAAAGTATTAGAGGCATGGCGTGGAGCAGTCTCGGATGATTTCGCAATGACGCGCGCACTCCATCAGGCGCAGCTTCCAATTCATTTCGTGCCCTGTTGCCTCACAGCTTCTCACGAAGATTGCAACTGGCGAGAGCTTCTGGAATTCACAACGCGCCAACTGAAGATCACGCGCGTCTATGCAACGCACCTATGGCAGATAGTTCTCTTCAGCAATCTTCTCTTCGTCCTTATCTTCTTCGGCGGAATCGCTCTCGTAATCACACGCGCCGCGCTCAATCTTTCATTCATCGCGCCTATGGCTTTCATCACGATCATCTACATTCTTGGAATTTTGAAAGCTCGCTTACGTTGGCGTGCCGTTCAAATTCCGCTCGCGCAATACAGAGCAGAGTTGCGACGAGACGCACTTGCTCACCTCTTCCTCTGGCCGCTTGCCTCCGCGCTCTATCTCTACAACGCGCTCTCGGCACTCCTTTCGCGCCGAATCAACTGGCGCGGCATAACCTACGAATTGAAATCGCCAACAGAAACTGCCATCATGGGAAGGCAAAAGGTAGAAGGAAAAAGGAAAAAGTGAGAACAAGCAAGCTATTTCTTCCCTTTTGCCTTTTATCTTTTACTTTTGCCTTCTAACGGTGTCTTCAAAAGTCGCACAGTTTGTTCAACTGATTCGCTCGACGAAGCGCGAGCGGCGCTTGGGCACAGTTATTCTTTTCGTCACATCGCGCTGCAACGCTTTCTGCAAGACCTGTTTTTATCACGAAGAGTTGAATCGTCCGGGCGACATGACCTTCGAGCAGATAGAGAAGGTTTCGCAAACTATGCCGAAGGTTACGGACCTGTGGCTTTCGGGCGGCGAGCCAATGCTCAGGCGTGATTTGACGAAGATCATTGATACGTTCATATCCAACAATGGAGTTCGCCGCGTAATCATCCCGACCAATGCGCTCGTCCAAAAGCGAACAGTTGAAGTCGTGGACCACGCGCTCGCGTCGCACCCTTCACTTCATCTTTACCTGAACATTGCGCTAGACGGCTTTGGGCCTACGCATGACCAGATTCGCGGCGTGCCCGGCAACTGGGAGAAGACGCTAGACTGTATCGAAGCGCTCTATCCTCTGAAAGAAAATTACACGGACCGCTTT
Source organism: Acidobacteriota bacterium (assembly GCA_003222945.1). Classification (GTDB taxonomy): domain Bacteria; phylum Acidobacteriota; class Blastocatellia; order Pyrinomonadales; family Pyrinomonadaceae; genus QHXM01. The sequence continues at coordinate 9,101 of QHXM01000089.1, read as the reverse complement.
CGCCTGAACGTCAACACTGTAGTCTGCGCAGAGAATTACACCGAGATTGAAAAGCTCTCGGAATACATCTGGGAGAATTTCAAACTCGACGGCCATTACTTCAACATCGTTCGCGGCGAGACGAAAGCTGGAGATGAGATTAAGCAAGTGCCTACTCATATTCTTCCGAAAATGTACGAACGCGTCTCCGCTCTAACGAAGCGCTACGGCGAGCGCATGTTCGCAGACGATGACGCGAGCCGTCGCTTCATAAAATCCGTAGCCTACGTCGGCACAATCACAACGCATTACCGCACGCAGCACGCGAATTTCATTCAGCCTACGGCGTGGCCTTTTCCATGCACGGCAGGCGAGACGACTGCAGTGATTGATTACAACGGCGCTGTGCGCGCCTGCGAGCTAAGGGAGAAGTTTGCGACGCTCGCAGATTACGATTACGATTTCCAAAAGCTCTGGGCCGCGCAAGAGAGACAGACAGAACTCCACGCAATTGACGAAGGCCGCGCCTGCTGGTGCACGCACGTCTGCTTCATACACGACTCAATGCGCCACTCGCGCCGCGCACAGCTTTACGAAGTGCCGAAGAACTATTTGACGAGAGAAAGATGGTAAAGCAGGAGTCAGGAGTCAGAATCCAGAATTCAGAATGTGATAAGGCTCAAAGCCGTTTTCTGTATTTCTTTTATTCTGACTCTCGGACTTCTGGATTCTGAATTCTGCTTTTACCGATGCCTGATCGTGACGAAGAAAGTGTTACGCGAAAGACCGGGCTTGTTTATGCCGGTGTGCTCTCGTTTGTTATTTCTACCGTAACGATGCTGGGGTTGGGTTGGGCGCTTGATCGCTGGCTGGGCACAGGGCCTTGGCTTGTTATAGCAGGAATAGTCGTTGGCGCTGGCGTCGGGTTCTATCAGTTCATAAGGCTTCTTTCGAGGATTTCCTGAACAATTCCGAAGCGAGCCTAAACTCGACACCGCGCTCGCGCGCGTGTAAAATCATCGGCTTCAATCATGAGCGAGATTGCAAACACAGCGAGTCGAAGTGCGTTTAAGGTAACTGATCCTGTGGCTATGGAGCGCCGTCTCTTTAGCATGATGATTGTTACTGTTGCGGTCGCAGTTCTACTGAGCGCGCCGCTTGCACCTTGGCGCGTGACAACCGGACTACTTCTGGGCGGACTGCTATCACTCTTTAATCATCACTGGCTGAAGAGTTCGCTTTGCGTAGTCTTCAGCACGGCTGAGAGCGGAAAGCGCGTGAAGTTTGGTGCGGCGCGTTACGTGCTCCGTTATTTTGTTATCGCGGCAATCGTCGCATCAGCTTACACGCTGAATCTGGTCTCAATCGTCGCAACGCTCGCAGGTCTATGCTCTTTCGCGGTCGCGGCCATGACGGAAGCTTTCATGCAAATCTATTTCGCAATCCGAAATCGAGAGGAAACTTAAATGTTGTTCTGGTTACTCACTGAAGCAGCAGAACATGGCGGGAAGGTGCAGGAGAAAGCTTCTGAGCATATCCCCTGGATTGTCCAGAAAGTTAATGAGGCCATTGGCGCTCCCATCTATCAGTTCGAGATGAAGTACACAAAGCCAATGTGGGACAAACTTCTGGGTACGGACGCGAGCAAGGTCATTGGAGAGTATTCGCCGCAGACGGCCATTCCCTGGTACACGGTGATGTTCGTCATCGCATGCATACTGAGCATCATCGTCATCTGGTTACTGAAACGCAAACTCTCTGAAGATGAGCCGACGGGCGGACAGCAGGCGTTGGAAGTTGGCGTTCTCGCCGTGCGAAATTTAATCGTTGACGTTATTGGACCGCACGGCGTGAAATACTTTCCTGTGGTTGCGACCTTCGGCGTGCTTATCTTGATCTCAAATCTGCTAGGTTTCATTCCCGGCATGATGGCTCCGACATCTGCGACGAGCGTAACGTTCGCGCTGGGCATCTCGTCGTTCGTTTATTACAACTACATAGGTATCAAAGAGAATGGAATCGGCGGGCACTTAAAACATTTCATGGGGCCTGTGCTGGCGATTGCGCCGCTGCTTTTCATCATTGAGCTAATCAGCAATTTGATTCGTCCGATGTCTTTAGGCATACGTCTTTTCGGCAACATGTTCGCAGATGAAAAGGTGGTCGAAAGCATTGCTACCTTGAAGCCACCCTGGACTTCATTCGGCGTTCCCATTCTGCTAATGCCATTGGGACTCTTCGTGGCATTCATACAGACTTTCATCTTCGTCTTTCTTTCTATGGTTTACATCAGCGAGGTCTCGCATCCGCCGCATGACGAGCACGCTGAGCACGGGCACGTTGAGGGCGAAGATATAATTGCGCCTGTCTTAACGTAAAAGAAGTGATGAGTGATGAGTGATGAGTAATGAGTAAAAGCCAGGTCTTAAACTCATCACTCATTACTCATCACTGTATTCGCGTTTTCGAGCGGCGCAGGCACGCGCGCTTGCGCACGTTGAAGCGTCTGGTAGTTAAACTCTTCAAAGAGACAGACGGGAAGGGAAGCGTAAGAGAGAACTGCAAAAGAGCGCCGGAGTTATAGCTTTCGATTTTTGAAAGCGGAGAGTGCCTGGCATCGCTGGCGCGCCGTTGTACGAGGGGCGGCGAATACCGGAGGCAGGCGAAATTATAAAAGAGAAGCGCGTTCTTGCTGCTGCGGTCTCAAGCGTCTTGAATCCACGTTGAGTCCTTTGAAGCATTCAATCTCTCTTTAGGAGGAATCGAGATGAGAAAATTGAGAATGCTGTTCTTCGCTCTGGTTGGTTTGATGATGACTGCTATGCCGGTCTTCGCTCAGGCTGTTGCGGCGGACAATGAGAGCAGCGTAGCCAAGTATGGAAAACTCGCTGCCGGTTTTGGTTTCGCAATCGCGGCGGGCTTGGGAGCTATAGGTCAATCGCGGATTGCTGCGTCTGCTGTAGAAGGCGCTGCGCGAAATCCTGGCGCGGCAGGTCGCATACAGATCATGATGATTATCGGTCTTGCGCTCATCGAATCACTTGTGCTCTTCGCGCTCGTGATCGTGTTCGCCAGAGTCTAAAGAACAGTGGGCAGTAGGCAGTTGGCAGTAAGTCTTAGCTTGTTGAGTTTGTAGTTATCTGTAAACCCTCAACTCATCAACCCTTAACCGACTGCCTACTGCCTACTGTTCTTTCATGTATGTTTTTCACGGGCTTGGCGTATTGCGCCGATACGCCGTGAAGCGCAGTAATAAAGCAGGCCAGATTTTTCCATGCGTTAATATTGCGGCTCCTTCATTGAAGCTCATCTGGCATAGTCCTTGCGACCTTTCCTTGCGGTGAAATCTCTCTTCGTCCCAAATCAAAATTTATCTTCGGCGCTCAAAAAGGCTGAAGGAGGGTGAAACAGATGAGAAGAATCGTTCTGGCCTTTCTGATTGTTATTATGAGTGCGGCCATAGCAATGGCTGACACCATCTACTTGCGCAACGGTCAAACCGTGCGAGGCACAGTCTTAGGCTTCGTAAGCGGGCGCTTCGCCGTGAAGCTCAGCGCTCCCGCCAACGTTCAAATAACCTCACAGAACAATTCGCAGGGCAACACATACTCTACGCGCATCGCGGGCGATGTCGGCGATGTTGTGTTCATACGCCCGCGCGATGTTGAGCGCGTGGAGATTGAAGGGCGTCCGATAGACGAGGCTCGCTATTTGACTCGCAGTGTTAAGGTGGAGCTTGGGCCTAACTGGGTTGACACAGGGATTGATCTGCGTCGAGGCGAGCGCGTGCAGGTCAATGCTTCGGGCACAATCATCGCAGGACGCACGCGCATAACGCCGGGCGGCTTGTACTCGCGCGACCCCAACGCGCCCATGCCGAGCGCAGCCGAAGGCTCTCTGATAGGCGCAATCGGCAACGATCCTAACGCCCCCATCATCGAGATAGGACTCAACCGCGAATTCATAGCGGAGCGCGACGGGCGTCTCTATCTGACTGCGAATCGCAGCGACTACACGGACGCGCGCGGCTCTTTCACCGCTCAGATTCGACGCGAGATTAACTTTAACCAGCAGGCCGCTCGTCGAAACAACAACGGCGAGTTTGATGAAGCGGACGACCTGTTCGGAACGAGCGACAACAATCCCGCGCCCGCGCGTCCACGAATAACGACAGGCAATCAAACGACTACAACTACGACCACGCGCACGAACGCGCCGGTTGAGAAGACCTTAGAAGTTCCGGGCAACTCGCGCGGCACTGACACCGGCATTGATCTTCGCTCCGGCGACACAGTGACGATAACTGCAACGGGCAACATCGTCGCGGGACGGCGCGCAGGCAGTGTTAACCCTGACGGCGGGCGCGTGGGCTTCGGCTCGATTGCCGGAACTTATCCGGTCGCAAACGCGGGCGTGGGCGCGCTCATAGGCTACATTCGCCTGACGAACGGACAGGTAACGCAGCCCTTCTTGGTCGGCAGCCAGCAGACGATAACTGCGCCCGTTGACGGCAGGCTCTTCCTGCTCATCAACGACGATAACTACGGCGACAACAGCGGAAGCTTTCAGGTGAAGATAAGCTACGCGCCTTCATCAACGTCCTCTAACAATTTCCCGAACAACCCTTCTGCAAATAATGAGAGAGTCGTTAACGTGTACGCGGATTCGCAGGGCGTTGACGCGGGCATTGATCTTCGACAGGGCCAGAGCGTGACCGTGAGCGCGACAGGCACGATCTATTCGCGCGGGACGGGAGCAATCTCGCCCGAAGGAAATCACAGGTATGATTCAATGGCGAACAATCTTCCTGTGAGCGACGCTGCTTTCGGCGCGCTAGTTGGCTACATTCGCACCACAGACGGGCGGACCACGCAGCCCTTCTTCATAGGCAACCAGCAAACGATAACTTCGCCCGCCGACGGGCGTCTGTTTCTGATGGTGAACGACGACAATATGCGCGACAACAGCGGCAACTTCAGGGTGAGAATTGTTTACTAGGACGAGACATTTACAATGACCGGAGCATGAGAGAAGACTAACTTGCGCGCCTCTCTCATGCTCACTTTTTCTTCGCTCTTCGACTTATTGCGAACTGCCGAAGCTGTGTGATACGCTCAAATGAAATCAAGTCCAGATGCGGCGTCTAGGCGGGACAAATTGATGAAGAAGTGTCCGAAGTGTGGAAGAGAGTATGAGACCACGAACACTTTGTGTCCGGCTGACGGCGCGGTTCTGGAGAAGGTTGACGACGAACTCGTAGGTAAAACTCTCGCCGATAAATATCGAATAGAAGAACTCATCAACGAAGGCGGCATGGGCAGCGTCTATCGCGCCACTCACGTCTTGATGGACAAAACGGTCGCCGTCAAAGTCCTGCACCCATCCTTAGCCGCAGACGACAAGATCGTCGCACGCTTCTCGCGCGAAGCTATAGCCGCATCGCGCATCTCTCATCCACATGCTCTGAACGTCACGGACTTTGGCGAAGATGATGACGGCGTCGTCTTTCTGGTGATGGAGTATCTGAATGGCGAAACGCTCAAAGAGGTGATTCACAAAGACGGACCAATGCCCTTGCCGCGAGCCACAGAGATAATTCGTCAGGTGTGCGGCGCGCTCGAAGCAGCGCACAACGAGGGCGTGGTCCACCGCGATTTGAAGAGCGACAACATCATGCTCATTGACGTGGGCGGCGGCGACTGGGCTAAGGTTCTCGATTTCGGAATTGCGAAGATTATCGAAAACGTTGACCAGGACCCTGCGCTCACCGCGCCGAATCTGATCATAGGCACGCCGCAATACATGTCGCCCGAACAGTGCTCGCAGGCCGCGAACATAGACTCGCGCTCGGACATATACTCTCTGGGCATCATACTCTACGAGATGCTCGTAGGCCACGTGCCCTTTACGGGCGAGTCGCCAACGGCCATCATGATGAAGCATCTACAGGAGCCTCCGCCGTCCGTTCTCGAAGAGCGAAAGGATGTGCCTGCGGCTGTCGGGCGCGTCGTGTTGCGCGCAATGGCGAAGCGACCGGAGGACCGATATCAAACCGTGAGCGAGCTTTCCGAAGCGCTGGCTTCAGCCGCCGAAGATAAAGATTCTGTGGCCGTCGCCGCAGCAGACACAGAGGGTTCGGCTGAGCGCGCAACACATCGCATACTTGTGCCGACGGGCGCGAACGAGGTGCCGCGCACAACCGCATCAAGCGAAGAGCCGGACGAAGAGACTCTTGTAAGACCCAGAGAATCAGCGGCGACCGCCGGAGAGTCTGAGATATTCGCGGACGTTGTGCCGCCGCCTGCGGAGAGTTTCAATCCCTGGCGCGTAATTATTCCAGCCGTGGCTGGCCTCGTCATAGTCTTCGCCGTGGTCTTCGCTCTGACACGCAATTCTTCATCGCAGCCCGCGACGAATGACAACTCTGCGCCGCTCGCAGTTGATCCGAACAGCAAGCCTGTTAAGCCCGCGCAGACTCCGACAGGAGCGGCTGAACAGAACATAGCGCCGAACGCTACGCCTTCACCTTCACCTTCGGAAACGAATGCCAATCCTACTGCGGGCGCAACCGCTGAGCCTAGCCCTAACCGAAACGAAAACACCAGAGGCGCTTCGGCGAACACCAGAAGAAACGGGAACGACAATTCGCAGGCGGGAGAGAGCGGCAACGAGAAACCGAGTCAAGGTGTCTATAATCCGGGTGAGGAGCAGCCCACGCCAACGCCAAACAGGAACAGCAACAGGCGTGTGGAATTGCCCAAGCCGAACATCAATGCCGCGCCCGTAGAGCCGAAGCCTTTGCCAACGCCCACGGCTTTACCTACACCAAAACCATCTTCGCCGGGAGACAATCAGGAAAACCCGTAAGGGGAGACGGTAATCCTTCTCTGCTTTAGAGTGGTTTATATGATTGTGGTCGCGCGGTCAGTCCGCAACCGCTTCGCGGATCATGGCCGTCAGCTTCTCTTCATCGTCAAACTCAAGCTCGATTTCAAGCACGTAACATGGAAGGTCGAACCGAAGCGAACGAAGCTTGACGGCATCCTTCATGGTCGTCATTAAGACTTCAGCGCCAGCTTGTTTGGCTTCCAACACAATCTCGTCAACTTCCGTTTGTGTGTAAACGTGGTGATCTGGAAATGAGCGCGTGAGCTTCAGCGTGTATCCGTCCGACTGTAAGTGCTTGAAGAAGGCCGACGGGTTGCCGATAGCACAGAAGGCGGCGAAGGAAGATGAGTGATGAGTTGAAGACTCGCTCGTGTTTCTTTCGGTTGTTGCGGTGAGAGGGCGAAGCAGCCTGGTCTTTGTCCTTGAGAGAATGATGGGACGACCATTGCTCAAGCGTTCGGCCTGTTTGCGTAAGCTAATGATGTCTTGAGACTGTTCTGTGCGGGTAAGGATGATTAGGTCTGCGCGGCGAAGTTCTCGCAAGGGTTCGCGCAGGCGACCCCTTGGCAGAAGCCGTCCGCCGCCCCAGGGGTTTGTTGAATCAATGGCTACGATATTTAAGTCGCGTGCGAGACGCAGATGTTGAAAGCCGTCGTCGAGTATGAAAACCTCGCTCTTGAAATTCTCAATAGCGTAGCGCGCGGCAGATGTGCGGTCCGCGTCGCTGATGACAGAGGCTATGCCCTGCAACGCTTCTGCAAGCAGGCGAGGCTCGTCACCTCCCTTCCTTGCATCTGCGAGTATGCGCTCACCGTCGGAAACCACTACGAGCAAGCCCTCGTTTTTGCGAGCGTAGCCGCGCGTCAGTATAGAGACGCGGCGACCCTCACGGGCCACTATGCGCGCGACCCATTCAACGAGCGGCGTCTTACCCGTGCCGCCTGTTGTGATGTTGCCGATGCTTATGACAGGCGCATTGATCTTATTAACTTTGAGAGCGCCAGTTTTGTAGAGGGCACGGCGAGCGCCAGTTACTGCGCCATAGAGAGCGCCGAGCGGGGCAAGGATTATTCCCTGACTCTCTTTCATGCTGAGAGCGCATCGTTGGCGCGCGCTCGTTCTGCCTCGCCGCGTTCGGATCGGTTGCGGGCGGAAGCGAGGAGCGGGGCCAGAAGTTTTATAGTGAGCGCAGTCGCGCCGCGATTTCTTTCCAAAACGGCACGCGCGTTTTCGGCAATCGTTCGCCTGCGGTTTTCATCTGCAAGAAGCTCCACGAGAACGCGCGCGAGCGCAGAGGGCGCATCGCTCTCAGGAGTCGTTGGAAGTTGAACGAGCGCGTCAGCTTCCAGAAAAGCTTCGACTATAGCTTTGAAGTTAAAAGTGTGCGGGCCTGTGATCGTGCAAACGCTAGCGGCGGCAGGCTCAAGTATATTGTGCCCGCCCACGGGCGCTAGACTTCCGCCCATGAAAACCAGATTCGCCAGTGGATAGACTGCGCGCAACTCGCCGATTGAATCGAGCAGGAGGATGTCGCAGACAGGATCGTTGGCGGACGGTTCGGCAGAACGCCTTGACCAACTAAAACCTGATGATTCAAGAAGCGATGCCACTTCGTCGAATCGTTCAGGATGACGCGGCGCGACGAGCAATCTTGCACGCTCGTTTCTTGAGCGAATCTGTTTGAAGGCTTCTAAGATTATCTTCTCTTCCGGTGAATGCGTGCTGGCGGCGATTATCAACGGGCGTTCATCGTCGAATTGAAAGCGCTCGCGCAAAGTCGAAGTCAAAGCCTGCGCGCCCTCATCGCGGCCTGCGTCAAACTTCACGTTGCCTGAAACGAACACTCGCTCAGGCGTGAGTCCCATCGCTCGAATGCGCTCGGCGTCCGCCTCAGTCTGCATAAGCGCAAGGTCTAAATCGTTGACCATGCGTTTCGTGAAACTGCGAATGATTTGATAGCGATGAAAGGAACGCTCTGATAGTCGCCCGTTGATGATTGCTGTAGGAACGCGCCGCTTCCTGCACTCGCGCAGGAAGTTCGGCCACAACTCCGTCTCCATGATTAGCATGACGGAAGGATCAACTTTGCCGAGAGCGCGCCGAACGGTCCAAGCCCAGTCGAAAGGGAAGTAGATGATAGCCTCTGCGTCGTCACGAAAAACTTCACGCGCGATGCGCTGTCCAGTTTGAGTTGTTGTCGAAATCAGAAGTGCGTGCGAAGGGAACTCTCTTTT
>QHXM01000169.1 GCA_003222945.1 Acidobacteriota bacterium | reverse complement strand
GTGTGCCGAAGATGGGTTGCCGTAAAGTTCTGACAAGTAGGGCAACATCGCATCGCGTACTTCGGGCGCGACGCGCGTTGTAGCATTGTTGTCTAAATAAACAATCTCTCTCATCGCTTAAAAGCAGTGAATAGTGAAAAGTGAATAGTGAATAGTTAAGAAGATGGATTTAATTTTCACTTTTCACTTTTCACTTTTCACTAATATAGTTCGCCAGTAGTCTTCCAGAATATCAACGATCAGAGGATGGCACGATTGGCATCCGCCGCCAGCATTGCAGGCGCGCGTGACTTCGTTGATTGTGCAGCAGCGTTGCGACTCTATGGCGCGCTCAATAGTTTTTTCAGAGACGCCAAAGCAGGTGCAGATCAGAGCCTCATCGCCCGTCCACTCTTCGCGCGCCGTGTTGTGGTAATTCGCAAGAGCGGCGTTGAGGGCTTCATGACAGAGTCGCGCGCAGTGCTGTCTATCCGCCGGAAACTCATCGAACCAATCTGTGACAGCGCTTAAGGGAAGCGTTGCCGCGCGGCTTAAACCTAATTCTTTGATCGTCTCTGTCAGAGCGGAGGCAGAAGCTATTAGAAAGCCGCAGCCCGTTGCCTTGAACTTTGCATCCCTGATTCTCTGCTCATCAATCTTCAGAGTCAGACGTAAAGTAGCGCCGCAGAGGAATGAGCCTGCCGAGCCTTCTGCGTCCGCGCCATTTACTTCGCCTGCGTTTCGCGGCTTCAGGAAATGCTCGTTGATGCGGTCAGGATAGTAAGACATGGCGCGCGTCTTCTTGTGAATCAAGCAGGAAGCGTAACTTTGCGGCTCTTTGTTTGTCAAAATAGGGATGAAGTAAACCAGATGAAATGACAAAGATGCTCGTTTACGGCATAATTACTTTTCAGGTTCATTAACTCAAATCGAACTGATAACAGATAAGAAGATAGGTTATGACTCAAGTATCAGAACAGAGTGTGCTCGATGCCCTGCGGCAGATCAAAGACCCGGACCTGCACAAGGACATAGTCACGCTTGGATTCATAAAGGATTTGAAGATCGAGGGCGGCGATGTTTCCTTTCGCATTGTGCTGACAACGCCAGCCTGCCCTGTCAAAGATGAGATGGAAGGCGCGGCGAGAGAAATCATTGGCGCACTGCCGGGCGTCTCAAGTGTTAATGTCACGATGGACGCTGAAGTGCCGAAGGGTCGCGGGCTTGGCGATAAAGTGACGATGCCGGGCGTGCGCAACATCATAGCGGTCTCATCTGGCAAAGGCGGCGTCGGAAAATCCACAGTCGCGGTCAACCTTGCGGTCTCGCTCGCTCTGGACGGAGCGCGCGTAGGATTGATGGACATGGATGTCTATGGTCCGAACGTGCCATTGATGCTCGGTGCAAGCGACGCCAGGCCGGAGGTTGAAGGTAACAAGTTGATTCCGATTGAGGCTTACGGTGTCAAGCTGATGTCAATGGCACTCCTTCAGCCGGGCGATAAGCCAATGATTGTGCGCGGTCCAATACTTCACGGTCTGGTCAAGCAGTTTTTGACGGATGTGAAATGGGGCGAGCTTGATTATTTGATAGTTGACATGCCACCCGGAACGGGCGACGTGCAACTAAGTCTGGCGCAGCTTGTTCCTGTTCAGGGCGCTGTGCTTGTGACAACGCCGCAGGAAGTCGCGGTCATGGATGTACGCCGCGCGCTACGCATGTTTGAGACTGTCGCTGTGCCTGTTCTTGGCGTGGTTGAAAACATGAGCTACTTCGTCGCGCCGGACACTGGAGTGCGTTATAATATCTTCGGCGAAGGCGGCGGGCAGAAATTGGCTGAACACTACGGTGTGCCTTTCCTCGGCGCTGTGCCTTTGGGATTGGAAGTGCGAGAGGGCGGAGACAAGGGCGTGCCCGTTGTGGTTAGTCAGCCCGAATCGCCGCAAGCGCAAGCTTTCCATAAGGTGGCGGAAGAGGTTGCGCGCCAAGTTTCTATTGAAGCAATGAAACCTGAGCTTGTCGTTTTAGGCAAAGCTCGATAATGTAATTATAGAAGGAGAAGAAAAAGAATGTCTGCAACAACTGCTCCGACGGTCACACTGAATGTAACTGAACCGGCGGCAACAGAGATTAAGAAATTTATGACTAGCGAAGAGGGCTTACCGGAAACTGCGGGCCTGCGCGTTCGCGTTGTGCCGGGCGGCTGCTCAGGCTTTCAGTACAGCCTCAACATAGAAGAGGATTCGCGCCAGGGCGATTTCATTTTGGATGCACACGGCGTGCGCCTGTTCGTTGACATGTTCAGCGCGCAGTATCTGAACGGCGTCGAGATTGATTACGTGACGGGCGTGATGGGTTCTGGATTTACTTTCAAGAACCCGAACTCGACGGGAAGCTGCGGCTGCGGCTCTTCGTTCACGGCGTAAAAGTTCATTCAGAGAAACTGAAGAAGCGAGGGGCGCGCGTGCCTTGATACTCTGCTCGTCTTGTTTGAGAACAAGAGGCTGGTAGTTCAGGCACGTCGCGTCTCTTTATTTTTAGTCTGGAAGATTGCTTTGCTGATAGCGGAGACTTTTATGATGAAACGCCTTTTAGTGGCATCAATCCTTATCTTAACCTCTGCCCTCGCGGTTTCTGCTCAAACACAATCGCAAGATAAGGACCAGATCACTGAAGTCACACTGGAGCGAACAACTTGCTTCGGGACTTGTCCTGCTTACAAGGTCACTCTGCGACGAGATGGGACGATTATTTACGAAGGCAGAAGGTTCGTCGAGATGATGGGCACATATAAAGGAGAGGCTTACGGCTTTGATCGCCTAGCGCAGTTAATCCTTGCTCAAAAGTATTTCGATATGAAAGATGATTACTTCAGACCTATAACTGATATGCCATCTGCAATCACAAGCGTTGTGCGTGGCGGCACGCGCAAGACGATTACGGATTACGCCGAGACCGGCCCGATTGAGTTGTGGGGAATTGAGATGACTATTGACGGGATATTGAAGAACGCCAGGCTCACCATAGTGCCGCCGAAGAAATAGTGAGGGCAAGGAATTGCTGGAGTTCGTTCAAGCAGAATCGCCTGCGCAGATAATGGAAGCGCGAAAGCTCTTTCTGGAATATTCAGACTGGTTGGGTCTGAATCTCTGCTTTCAGAATTTCGAGAAGGAGTTGGCCGAACTGCCGGGCGCGTATGCTCCGCCCGACGGACGATTGCTTCTTGCATCGCACGAAAATGAGATCGCCGGGTGCGTCTGTTTGAGAAAGATTGGCGACGGCACGTGCGAGATGAAGCGTCTTTACGTGAGACCTGAGTTTCGCGGGAAACGTGTTGGGCGTGCGCTCGCGTTGAAGATAATTGAAGAGGCTCGCACCATTGGTTATGACAGTATGCGGCTCGACACGTTGCCGTCGCAGATGTCGGAGGCCATAAAGATGTATCGCTCGCTGGGATTCCGCGAGATTGCGCCTTACTATCACAATCCGGTCGAGGGCGCGCTCTTTATGGAATTAGAGTTGAAGTAAACAGGGCGCGCGAGCCGCGCTTGCAGTCACGGCGCTAAATGTGCCAAAGTCACCTCACGCTTTCATACAAATTCGGAAAATTTCAGGAGCATAAAAGATGCCAAAGGTAGAGGCTGAGACCGCTACGGGACTACAGGCTTTTGAGGCACAAGAGGGGCGCAAGCTCGTGCTCGCAATCGAAGACGCAGGAATAGATATACTTCATCGCTGCGGCGGCAACGCCAAATGTACGACCTGCCGCGTTGAAGTTCTGGCGGGCGACCCGGGCGAGATGCGTGATGCCGAGCGAAACCGTCTTGCGCTGGAGACGGGACTTGCGGAGAACGTTCGGCTCTCCTGCCAGGTGCGCGTGATTGACGATCTGAAGGTGCGCGTCGTCAATCAGGCAAGCGTGCGAGGGATTGATCCCGGACCGAGACCCGTTGATGAATTATGAATTATGAATTTTGAGTTAATGCTTTCAATTCAAAACTCAAAACTCATAACTCAAAACTTATTACTTGTCACCCGCAGCGGTATTTAGTAATCTTCGCGCGTACTAACTGAAAATCAGAGTTTCCATCCGGTGACGGCGTGCGCTTGATTGTGGGTGCGCGTGTTTCACAATAAAGAGTGCGGGCGCGCTCCTTTGTAGAGTGGGTTTCTGACGCGTCCGTCTTAACTACTAACAGAAAAGTTTCGGAGGGATTATGTTGATTGACTTGCTCGCCTATTTACCGGTCGGCTTGGCGCTATCTTTTGATGACCTCTTTAACGCTCCAACCAAAGGCGCGGCTGCAAGAGTCGCACTTCGCTGGGGACACTTCGTAGCGGGTATCACCTGGATAGGCATTCTATACTTCTTCAACCTCGTGAACGTAAACTTTATGAAGGCGCTCGACGCGCCCACGAAGGGCAAGGTGATTCCAGAGTTGATGCCGCGCGCTCTATGGTTCTTCCGCTGGGGCGCTGTGCTGACTGTGCTCTTTGGTCTGACCTATTACGCCATGTTCATACTCAGGATAGATGTTAAGAATGCTGAGACCTTGAGCGGCGTGGACTTAAGCGGCTGGGTAATCCTTCTGGTCTGGCTTGCCTTTCCCATAGTGACCTTCGTCATAGAGTTTTTCATCATCCAGAAGTCAGGGATAAACGACGGGCGTGTCCTTGCAGTCATCATAGCCATCCTTGTGATTGCTATGGCAGCCGGAATCCTCTGGTGGTTCTCTTCGCAGATGACAATTCATGGCGAAGGTTACGCCAGCAACAAGACCTACTCAATCGGCATAGGCGGAGCAATCGGAATCATAATGCTCTTGAACGTCTGGGGAATTATCTGGCCCGCCCAGAAGCGCATCATCGCATGGACCAAAGATAACGCGCAGAACGGCACGCCGATTCCGCCGGAGTCTGCATCTTTAGGTCGCAAAGCGTTTCTGGCCTCGCGCGCAAATGCGTGGCTAAGTTTGCCCATGCTCTTCTTTATGGCAACATCGCACGGCGATTACATAATCTTCGGCGGGCAATAGCTAAAGCGGGGATAAAGCTGGGAGCGCAGGCGGCTCGCCTGCTAGATTGCTTTAGCAATCTAATCGTATGGTTCGCGCCAATAGGCGCTCAATGCAGGCGAGCCGCCTGCGCTCCCAGCATTTTGCTAACTCTCAATCCGCTGCAACTGCTTCGCGCGATTCCGCAGGTCTCCACGGAGGCAATGTCTTTCGCGCGGGCTTCTCTTTCTTCAAACCCAAAGCCCAATCGGCCTGCATCAATGTGTGTATGTCGCGCGTGCCCTCGTAGATTACTGCGGCCTTGCAGTTTCTTAAATAACGCTCAACCGGGTAATCGTTCGAGTAGCCGTTTGCGCCGTGAACTTCAATCGCCATCGAAGCCGCTTTTTCACTACGAACAGTCGCCTGCCATTTTGCTAAGCTTGTCTCTTTAGCGTTCAGCTTGCCCTGATTCTTTAAGTACCCTGCGCGAAGCCAGAGCAGGTGGCACATTTGGTAATCCGATTCCATCAAAGCGATCTTCTGCTTGACGAGTTGATGATTGGCTATCTTCGTTCCGAAGGTCTCGCGCTCCAGGGCGTAAGCCACGGAAGCGTCGCGCGAGGCGCGTATGACTCCGGTTGCGCCAGAGGCTACTGTGTAGCGCCCCTGTTCGAGCGCGAACATGGCAATCTTGAAACCTTCGCCTTCGACTCCAACCATGTTCTCATGCGGCACTCGAACATCTTGAAGAGAAAAATATCCAGTGTTCCCGGCGCGTATCTTCGCGCCGTGCGGTTGATCTTGCTCCAACAACATCCGAGCCTGCGCCCGGCTCAGTCAAACCATAAGTCGCAATCTTCTCGCCCTTCGCCTGCCGCACAAGATATTTTTGTTTCTGCTCTTCCGTTCCCCAAGTGTAGAGCGTCAGAGAGTTCAGCCCCGTGTGAACGGACATGATGACGCGCAAGGAAGTGTCAACGGCTTCGAGTTCCTCGCAGACTAATCCTAGCGCGATGTAATCGAAGCCTGCGCCGCCGTACTCTTCAGGAATGCAGACGCCAAGCAAATTTAATTCAGCCATCTTGTCTAAGATCGAACGATCAAACTGCTGCTTTTCATCAAGCTCTTTGATGCGCGGCGCGACTTCCTTCAAAGCAAAATCCCGCACAGTCTGTTGTATAGCCTTATGGTCTTCGGTCAACTCGAAATCAATCATCGTTGAATCTTCCTTTAGATAAGTATGAATTCGGGTGCTGGTGTAACTGCGTATCTTACATTAACAGTGTCGGAGCGCGAAAGCTGAAGCCTCACTCCCTATCGCCATTGATAATCTCTTGCGCTGCTGCCTTCGCCTCCTCCAATGTTCTTACTCTTCCGTCCAATTGCATCTCGTAAACTGCGCGCGTTATCTCGCCTACGCGCGGGCCGGGCTTGAGTCCCATTTCAAGCAGATGCCTACCCATTAGAATTGGCGCTGGCGCACTCTCCTGAACATCCAGCGCGCGCGCTCTCTCTATGAACCACTCCTGGGCTTCTGCTGTGAACCACTCTTCGCGCGGAATCCAGTCGGCGTTGCGACCCAACGAGTCCGCCTTCGCCACGCGATAGAGAAGCTCAAGCTCGCACCTTCGCGCAAGACGGCGGAAAGCTCCATCGCCAACCTCATCACGCTTCTTGTAGAACTCGCCCGGCTTTAGATGGTCGCGCACAAGCGCCACAACCTGTGCGCGGACGTCGTAGCCGTCGAGCGTGTGTATGTTCAAGCGATCAAGGAAACTTTCCGTAGGAGCGACGCCAGCCTCTTCGTGCCCGCGCGAGCGTATGCGTCCCTCTTCAAACTTAGTCGTCGCGGGCTTGCCGAAATCGTGGCAGAGCGCTGCAAGCATCACAGTCACCTGCTTCGCATACGGCAGATCATTAATCAACTCACGCGCGCGATCAACGACTAGCCAGGTGTGAACGTCAACAGTGCCTTCAGGGTGCCACTCTTTCTCTTGCTCGACACCTATCAAAAATTTCAACTCAGGGAAGAGTTGATCGAACGCGCCGAACTGTTGAAGCCACTTGAAGCCGATTGAAGGATGACGGGCACGCAAGAGTAGCTTCTCCATCTCGCCCCAGATTCGCTCGCGCGGTAAATCAGTCAGATCAATTGAGCGGCAGAGCTTCACAGTTTCCGATTCAATATCGAACTCAAATCGCGCTGCAAACTGTGCGGCGCGAAGTACGCGAAGGCTGTCTTCAGCGAAAGTCTCGCGCGAGACAGCGCGCAAGGTTCTCTGTTGAATCGAGTCGCGCCCGCCGTAAGGGTCAAGGACCTCGCCTGTGAGCGGGTCTTGAAGAATTGCGTTGATAGTGAAGTCGCGGCGGCGTGCGGCTTCTTCAATCGTCATCGTGGGGTCGCCTTCGATGACGAACGCGCGATGGCCGCGTCCCGTTTTACGTTCTCGTCGCGGCAGAGAAACATCCAAATCGTTGCCAAGTTTGTAAACCGTGAAAGCTTCGCCCACAGCATCAACGCGTCCGAACGTTTCAAGCAACTCACGCAAACCTTTAGGCTCGACTCCATAGACCTCAACGTCCCAATCCTTCGGCTGCGCGCCCATCAATGCATCACGAACGCAACCGCCTACGAGCAGCGCGCGGCCACCCGCAGACCTGACATGCTCTGCCAGCTTTATAATTTTTTCGGGAATGCGCGAAGACATTGGAAAGGGCGGCGGCTCGTGTCGTCAGGCGGTCTCAGGCTTCAGTCTCTTTCAATTCTATTCCTCATCTTCCAAGGAGTCCTCATCCGGCTCTTCATAAAACTCATCGTCAAAAGGATCGTCAACCACAACCTGCACGCCGCGCGTCGAAGGTAGGCAACTGATGACCTGCGCGCGTTCTATGCGCGTTAAATCTGACGCGGCAGCGTGCCAGAGTTTTACCCAGAAGGTGCGCGTCGCGCCGTGAACTGCGAAGGTAGAGCCGTCTAGCATGACTGGCACGGGTTCTGCGATTGTGCCAGCGCGCAACGCTTCGAGAAGCTCAGGAACATAGGGCTTGAACTTATCGAACTGAACGATCACCGCGTTATCTTCAATCTCGGCTGGCGGCAACTCGACCTCGTCGTCCGATTCGAGCAGAAGGCGCGTCTCTGTTTGCAGGTTTCTTTTTTTGACTACAGGCATTGTGTGTGATCTGTATTTAAGCCACAGATGAACGCGGATTCACACTGATTCAAAATTCCTGACCGCGTCCATCTGCGTTCATCTGTGGCTAATTTTCCGTCAATATCTACTTACCCTTCTTCAGCAGATAAACTCCTGCGATTAGTTCAAAGAATGCGACGCCGATTGACGACCAGTAGTTGCCGCCCGTGCAATAGAGCATGAAGGCGAAGAGTATGAACATGGCGCTTACGACGAAAGCCGAGATGCTCAAGAATCTGTAGAGACTTTTGTTTAGAGCCATACTCTGAAAAACTTATTCGCTCGGAACGGGCGCTTGAAGTTTCTGCTGCAAGTGCTGTTGAAGGTCTGCGACTTTCACACGCTCCTGTTCCCAACTGTCTCGGTCGCGCACCGTCACGGCCTCGTCTTCTAATGACTGATGGTCAATCGTCACGCAGAAGGGCGTGCCTATCTCGTCCTGTCGCGCGTAGAGTTTGCCGATTCCGCCCGTGTCGTCATAGACGGCGCGCATGACGGGTTGCAGACTTCGCTTGATAGCCTTAGCCATGCCGACTATCTCAGGTTTATTTTTCGCAAGCGGAAGAACTGCGACTTTGATTGGCGCGAGCACGGGATGAAGTTTTAAGATGACGCGCTTCTCGCCCTTGTCATTCGTCCGCTCGCTGTAGGCGTCCATCAGGACTGCGAGCACAGTGCGGTTAACGCCTGCGGCTGGCTCTATGACGTAAGGGTAGTAACGCTCCTTCGTAGCTTCATCGAAGTACGAAAGGTCTTCGGTAGAATCCGGGTTGAGCCGCTTGCCTTCCGCATCTTCGGGTTTCTTCGAGTGGGCTTTGAGATCAAAGTCTGTGCGGTTTGCAATGCCCATCAATTCGTCCCACTGCCGTTCTTCCTCTTCGCGTTCAGGGAAGAAGCGATAGTGAATATCAACCGTGCGTTTCGCATAATGCGCCAACTCTTCCGGTGGCTGTTCGTAAAGTCGAAGGTTGGAAGCTGAGATGCCGAGACTCGCAAACCAGTTGAAGCAGTAATCAATCCACTCCTGATGAACTTTTTCGTCGTTGCCCGGACGGACAAAATATTCCATCTCCATCTGCTCAAACTCGCGCGTGCGAAAGATGAAGTTGCCGGGCGTGACTTCGTTGCGAAAGGATTTTCCGATCTGCGCGATGCCGAAAGGAACTTTGCGCCGCATAGTCGTCAGCACGTTCAGGAAGTTGATGAAGATGCCCTGCGCTGTTTCAGGACGAAGATAAGCACGTCCTCCAAGGATGCTTTCCCCAACGTCGTCCACTTCATCCTTTTCTGCCGCCGTCGCTCCAATCCGTGTCTCAAACATCAGGTTGAAGTAACGCGCTGGCGTCCAATCGCTCGCCCCGCAATTAGGGCATTTATTGTCCGCAGCAAAAGATACTACTCCCGTCCCATAAATTACCGTTCCTTCCGTCGGATGCGTAAGCTCATACTCTTCCTGTAGCTTGTCGGCGCGAAAGCGCGACTTACACTTTCGGCAGTCAACGAAAGGATCGTTGAAGGTCGCTTCGTGCCCTGAGTATTTCCACACGAGAGGATTGAGAATGATGCTCGAATCAATCCCCTCCATATCGTCGCGCTCGTGGACCATCCAGCGCCACCATGCCTGCTTGACGTTGTTGCAGATTTCGACTCCCAGCGGGCCGTAGTCCCAAGCGCTGCCTAGCCCGCCGTAAATCTCAGACGAAGGGAAGACGAAGCCGCGCCGCTTGGCTAGGCTCACGATTGTCTCAATGTTCGGTGCTGACACTTAGTAACCTCAGTGAAAAGTGAATAGTGAATAGTGGAAAAGCTGTCTTTAACTTTTCACTTTTCACTATTCACTATTCACTGCTCACGAGTCTAGCGTCTCTTGCGATAAATGAAAAGAAGAGAGGAGCAAGTTATCTCAACCGCTCCTCTCTTCACGCAAATGGGTTTGGAAATTTCTACTTGCTCTGTATGTTTACGTCAACCTTGTTGGGGACGGAAGCGCCGCCGCGACCGCCGAACACGCCGAAGAAGTAGAGCGCGACCAGAACGACGATTATGAAGATCACAAGCACTGCGACAACTCCAGCCGCGCCACCGCCGCCATTACCATTATCAGCCATAAGCCAGAAACCTCCTGAAAAAGTTTGAAGTTAAGACCAGAACGGGGGAGTTTGGAAATTCAGTTTTAAGGGGAATCTACGAGAGAGGATTGTTACCACATGCTCACGAGGAGTGACAAGTAAAAAGGTGACGAGTGACAATTATAATTCGCTCGTCGCTCGTCACCTTTTTACTTGTCACCTAACTTTTATCCTCGACGCGGTCGGCGCGAGCGTGTGCCGCCTCTAGGCTGCGGTTGCGGCGTCGCGCTCGGCTGTGCCGTAGGCGTCGGCGTCGGAGGCTCTGCGCCCTGCGGCACAATCCAAAGCTCGAAGTAGTCTGTGTCGCGGTAGCCGCCGTTGACGATTGTGAACCGGCTCGTGTCAATGCCGCGCTGATTAGTCAGATAATCCTTCGCGCGTTCTATGAGACGGTCAGCTTGTCCGGCGCGGCTGCTTGCTCCAGAGTAGGCGATGACGTAGCCGCGTGAACTTGGATTGTTCTGCAATTCGATTGCGAAGTTATCAAGCCGCGCTTTCATGTCGTCAAACGCCGTGACGGGGAAGCAGTCGTAGCACTTGTTCTTAGGCGGAATGATTATAGGAAGAACGTTCGTGCCAGCCTCCGCATTTTGTCGGCAAGTCGGCTCGCCTGAGCCATCGTCAACAACTAGAATCGCGGACACCTTCTGATTGCCGAGTCCCGTTGTGTCAACCTGTATGGTCTGCGTGCCTGCGCCGCTGATGATTCTGGCCGAAGCGGGACTTACGGTCCAGGTGTAGTTGAGAGCAGACGTGCCCGGATAAGCTACGTCAGCAGAGAAAGTGATTACGTCGCCATCGCTAACAGTCGAAGGCGCGGACACGTTGACCGCATATGGGCACGGCAGTTTTGCCGGAATCGGAATCGTTCGCGGCGCGTATGCCAGACCAATGCAGTAGATACGTCCAGCCGAGACGTTGAAATCGTGCGTCCAACGCTCGCCGTTCGGAAAAACTATCTCAACAGTGTGCAGGCCCGGCGGCAGATCGAGCAGCCTATCGCTTACGGTCGTCGTGCCAGCATCCTTGCCGTCAATCAGAATCGGATTGCCGCCCGGATTCGTAGAAATCTTTATGCGACCGTAGGTCGGCTTCTTGTCGGCGCGAGCCGAAACCAGTAGCGACTGCGCGAAGAGAAATGTAAGCGCAATCAGAGCGGCAAAGGCGAACTTCGCTCTGGCACTATTTGAATGAGCGTTGGTCGTCAGTCTATTCGCCATGATTACACCTCAGTATCGGTTGAGTCTTCATTATCCTGTTTAGATGATTTGCGGCGACGAGCGCGCGCTCCCAGAGCAGCGAGTCCTGAGCCTAGCAGAAGCAGCGTCGCAGGCTCTGGAACTTCGTTACAGCCTACGGTGCAGGGTGGAGTATGGTTCGTGCAAGCGCCCGTAGCACAGATGAGCGGTGGAACGCCAGCCAATGCGAACCAGGGGAATTTGAATCCGGCTGGAATCTTTATCTCGCCGCAGTCGCAGACAGTTCCCGTAACGTCGCCCTCTTCGACGGTCTCTACGTTGCCCTGCTGCCCTGTTTGCTGCGCCCCTGCGGAGATGAGCGTTGAGGGCGTAGTGGATTTAGCGTCGCCCTGCTGCGCAGTAGTATTGCCGCTCGCGGGTGCGCTTCCCGATTGAGAGACAGTGGTCAGGCGAAGCTCCTGTGTCTGGCCGCCCGATTGAAGGCTGCCGAACGTTTGCGCCACACTACCGAAAGATATCTGG
>QHXM01000088.1 GCA_003222945.1 Acidobacteriota bacterium | reverse complement strand
CGGCGATTACAACAACAACCGCGAGCTATACCTGCGCCACGCTTACGAAGGCGCTGAGTTAGACGGACGCTACGCGCGCAAAGCTCTGGAGCACGTCTATACGCTCTGGAGTCGCCCCGTCCATCTCGAAACCATCGTTGATGATGAACGCGTTGTGATGCACTACGACGGGCAGGAGCATGATGAAGATTGAAAGATAAACTTTCAGCCGTCGGTATTTCGTTAGAACAAAAGAGCCGCGCTTTGATTAATGCGCGGCTCTTTTCTCATTGAGAAGAATCTGCATTAATCCATCTGCAACGCCTTGCCAACCGATGGGTCGCGGCGCACGCGCCAGATTTTTGAGTCGAGATAGTAGTGTATGAAGGCGTAGCCCCAGAAGAAGGCTGAAAGGAGTTGCGCCGCGACGGGCAATGTGGTCGGGTCTGTCGCGCGGCCTACGAACTGGCGAGGCAGTTGATACCAGAGGCCGAAAAGGATGCCGAAGGCTATGTAGTAAAGTAGCCTTCGACTAATCAGTTCCGCTGCGCCGTAACGCTCTCTGCAATCCGTGCTGCTCGTGTACTTCTTGTTGTGAAACCAGACGAGGCGATGGTATTGCAGGTTGT
Source organism: Acidobacteriota bacterium (assembly GCA_003222945.1). GTDB lineage: Bacteria > Acidobacteriota > Blastocatellia > Pyrinomonadales > Pyrinomonadaceae > QHXM01. The sequence goes on along the minus strand of QHXM01000088.1, from coordinate 18,711 downwards.
GATAGATCGTCAGGATTGCGACGATAGCGATTGTCTTGTTCGGCATTGGCGTCAAAAGAACGACCCAGTGCATTGGGATTGCCGCCGCGAGCAGAAGATATTTCGGAACATCGAGCGTTTGCCCTTGCACTGCGCGCTGAATCTGACGAGCAAGCCATAAAGCAGTGAAAGCTATCGTTGCGATGAGCAGAGAGATTTCGAGCGCGTTGATGCCCGATTGGAGTTGCGTGCTGCTTGACCAGATGATAGTAGGCCCAGAGTGCCGCAAGGAAGAAGAAGACTAATCCTGCGCCCGCGAGAATCATCACAGGACCGACGAAGAAGAAGACGAGCGATCCCAGAAGCAGTCGCCTTCGTGCTCGTCTTTCTGTTCTATCGAAATAAGTGCGCGAGAATGTTGCGAAGACGTGCGGCGCATCAATGAGGATTGCCCACGCCGCGACCATCGGAACAAGCGGCAACAGCCCTGAGACGTAAAGAGCAAAGAGCGCGTAGCTCGAAGCGACAGAGCCTATGAACCACACCATGTCCTCGCGCCCGCTGATAATCCATCGCAGAGATAGAATGTTTGAGCGCGCCTTTTCAGAGATGACTTGTACTGTGGTTGAAGACATGGAATTCTTACGATGCCGCATTGAGTGCCGTCGCTATGGACACGCTTCTACCTGCGGCTTAATAATCACAAAAGTCAAACACGAGACGGTAAGATTCTAACACTGTCGAGAGCCGCGCGAGAAAGCGCAAAGAGAGCGCGGCGAAGGGACGTTATGTCAACAAACGATAGAGAGCTTCACGAACTGCTGGCGATTCTTTTTCAGGCTCATCCCTGGCATGGCGTCCAGCCGGGCGATGACGCGCCAAACATTCTAAATGCTTACATCGAACTCGTCCCGACCGACACCGTGAAGTACGAGTTAGACAAATCATCCGGCCATCTTCGCGTTGACCGCCCTCAACGTTTCTCAAGTTTCTGTCCGACGCTCTACGGTTTCATCCCGCAAACTTTCTGCGGCGACCTCGTGGGAGAACTCTGTGCGGAGCGCGTGAACGTTCAAGGCATAAAGGGCGACGGCGACCCTATGGACATCTGCGTGCTGACGGAAAAAGCTTTCACGCACGGCGACTTCTTCGTTCGCGCACTTCCCATCGGTGGAATGCGTATGATTGATGGGACGGAAGCGGACGACAAGATTATCGCTGTGCTCGAATCCGATGTAGCTTACGACCACTTCAAAGACATCAATGATTGCCCGAAAGGTTTGATTGATCGCCTCAAGCATTACTTCCTAAGCTACAAACAACTGCCTAACGAAGCGCCGCGACGAGTTGAGATTGCGGATGTTTATGACCGTGCGGAAGCGATGGAAGTGATAGAGAGAAGCCTACGCGATTATCGAGCCGTCTATGGCGCACCTGAGCAACGCGTGGATGAGCTAAGGAGATTGATGAATGTGTGAGAGGTTGGAAATCAATCTCAAGCTTTATCAATCATCTCTTCAATTCCACAGCGCGGGCATGTGAGCGAGCGGCGCGAGGGGCTAGTCCAGCGTGCGAGTGCCGGATTTGAAAGACGAGGCTCTTTCTCTTCCGCTTCGCCTTCCGAGAAAAAACGAGCGCGCGTGTTCTCATCGTCCACGCGCGCCTTCATCTCTGCGCTGCAATGCTTACAGACCCAGCCGAAGCCTTCGTTGATGAAATGGTCAGTCTCCATTCGATTTCGGACTGCGGAATGCGGAATGAAAGACCGGCTTTCGCTTTTCTCAATCCGCAATCCGAAATCCGAATTCCGCAATCGCCTTATTGTCTGCCGGTGCGACGATTCTCTGTGGCAGCCGTCAGGCGAACAGGAACTGTGACGCGCCCGTTCTCGCGCGCGACTTCCACCTTAACAACATCTCCGACCTGATGCTTATCAAGTATGCGGAAGAGGTCGTCGCTCGTGCTGACCTTCTCGCCGTCTATAGAGACGATTATGTCTCCGAGTATAACGTCGCCGTCCTCAGTCTGACGGAGCGCGTGCAAGCCCGCAGCAGCCGCGCCGCCCTGCGGGTCCATGTCGTAAATCATCACGCCTTCGGTGACAGGCAGGCGAACCTGAGAGCGGTCAATGCCCTTGATGTTGTAAGGCACGATGCCGAGTTTCGGACGACGAACCGTGCCGTCTTTAATCAGTTGCGGAATGATGCGCTTGGCTATGTTGACGGGGATGGCGAAACCTACGCCCGCGCTCGCTCCCGTCGGCGAAAGAATCTGCGAGTTGATTCCGACCATGCGACCATGCGAATCAAGTAGCGGACCACCCGAATTGCCCGGATTGATAGAGGCGTCCGTTTGAATCGCGCCTTCAATCGAGCGACCGTTGCGAGCCTTTATCGGGCGCTGAAGACCGCTGATGACGCCTGTCGTGAGCGTGCGGTCCAGGCCGAACGGGTTGCCGATTGCAAGAACCTTCTGGCCGACTGTGAGTTTATCCGAGTCGCCCAAAGGCACAACGACCGATAACTGGTCACGCGGCGCGTCAACCTTGATGACCGCAAGGTCCGTGTCCGGGTCGCCGCCGACCACTTTGGCGGGATAAGTCTTCTCGCCGCCGAAGCTGACCGTGAGCTTTTGCGCTCCTTCAATAACGTGATAGTTAGTCAGTATGTCGCCCTGCTCGTCAATTATAGAGCCTGAGCCTGAACCCTGGCCTTCTTCGACTTCTCCGAAGAATCCACGCTGATAAGACGTAGAGGTAACGAAGACTACGCCGGGCGAGATTGCTTTATAAACTTCTATATTGTTCTGCTCATCGGTCGCCATGCTAGGGTCAGTAATGCCTGCGGGCGCGGCCTCCGAGAAGGCTGCCGAGTTGGGCTGAAAATGGCGGCTGATGCGATTGAAAAGTAGAACCGATCCGGCGGCAAAAAAGGCCGACAGAAGGGCTATCAGGATAATTTGTCTGGCTGAGAGTCTGTACATGTCTTTGTTCTCTCTTTACTTAAAAAGTTTGCTCCTTTTGAGCAGTTACTAAGATGCATCTGCCGCAACTTGCGTTTACGGAAGCCCGCGCGCGGCCTGCAACGCGTGAAAGCTCGACGAGGAGGACCTATTCATAAACGCATTTCTTTGAAAATTGTTTGCTTAAGACTCGCAAAATTATAGTTATGCGGAAAGAGCCGCGCAAAACCGAATTGGGCGATAAAGCTTACGCTCTATATTCCGGCGAGAGGCGGCAGAAGTTCCCATTTAGACGTGAAGCCGGGTCAAATTTTTAGGTGAAGAGCGCCAGAATGTTGTTCGGCAGGTTGCTCAGGTAAGCTATGAATTTCTCCGGCTCGTGCCAGCCCAGAGCCGAGAGGCCCGTTGCGGCGTGCACCACCATCAGCGCAACGTAAAGTCCCAGCACTAAGGTCAGGCCGTTGCGCGCGACCTTATAGCGAGAGAAGCGATAAAGCACGTAGGCTGAGAACGCGCCTACAAGCACCTTCACAAGCAGAAACGGCGCATTGCCCATCTCAAGAAGCCGCGCCATTAGCCCGTTTCCTTCAGTCGCCGCGCCAGCGCGAACCCATAGGAGCGTCAGATTCGCGTCCGCGAGATTCAGAAAGAAGAGCAGAATGCATTTTGCGAGGGCGCTCATCGAGCATCTCCTTCGTGCCAACTTTGTTTAACTTCTCCCCTTAACGACTGAACCCCCAGCATGGACACTGGGGGTTCAAATCATTTACGGGAGAAACGAGTCCGTTTCCTTGTATCTTATAGAAAGTTTGAATAAGAGCAAGCTTCCGGTAACTCCAGCTTTGTGCGTTTGTCTTCTCCTCGTCCTCAATCAACTGAAGCGCTCTATAGGGTCTGCGTAAACGCCCGGCGAGCTGTCCGGGATAAGCATTGCGCCTATAGCGCGCTCGTAAAACTCTACAGGGCCAACGCCGCCAATGACGGCGTAAGCGTAGCCCATCTCGCGCAATCCCCAGAGAGATGCGAGCAGAAGCGCACGACCAAGTCCACGCCCGCGCTCGCTCTCCGCAACTCCCATCGGACCGAAAAAATTTCTGCACGTGCATTCGTAAGCTGCAAAGCCTACGACCTCGTGGTCTCGAATCGCTATGAAGACGGAGACAGGCTTATTGGCATAGCCGACGGAAATTTCATCAGCCCAGCCGGCCTCAAAGTTCTTCAGTATAAACGCGCCCACCGGTGTTATCTCGTGTGGCTGCGCTCTGCGAATGACGACTCCGGCCTCTCTTAACTCAGAGAGTGTCGGCTCAAGAGGCGCGAGCTTCAGCAAGTTGACCAGCATATCAGGCATAATGAAAAACAGAATTCAGAATCCAGAAGTCAGCCGCCATAAGAAGAGGCGCTATCTTTTTCTCTGCAACAAACTGTCCTTCATTCAAGCGCAGTTTGATTTACAAACCTAGCTTGATTATCTCATCACGCAGGCGCGAATGTTTTTGAAGCAACCGAACGTAGCGCGCTTCATCTGCACTCGCTTTCGCGCGAATGATTCGCACAACATCACGCTTCTCATCTTTCGTCCAGCTTGACAGATCGGGAATCAAAGCTAACACCGGGGCAAGGTTTTCCAAAGGGTTTCGCTCGGCTTCCTTCCAGTCTTTCGTCCGCACATTGAGAGCGTGTGCGACCTCTTCCGAGGACGCGCGGCGCATCTTCAAAGCATCGCCGCCAAAACTCTTCGCCATGCGGCGCTGGACCGCAAGACCAACGCTGCGTATGCGAAAATTATCCCAGCGGCTACGGTGCGCGGGCGGAATCTCTAAGATCATGTGACCTTCCGAGAGCTTGCGTAAAACTCTTGCGGGCGTGCGGTAAGATTTACTGGCCGCGATCTTTCGCTCCTCCGCTTCCATAATCTTTGCAATCTTCGGCAGCGTTGGACGAAAACCGAGCTTGCGATAGAACCAGAACGCGCCCGATTCAATTCCCTCTTCGTTTTCGTAACCGAGTTGATACGGGTCAATCGAAAAAGCCGTGACGTTCAGAAGCTGCCTGAAAATTTTCAGCAGCCGCGCGTAAATCCAAGCCGACTCGCCTTCGCGGAAAGTGTAATAAACATTGAAGCCAATCTCCATGCGCTCAAAGAGCGTCAGCCCCTCGACGTAACAGACCGGCACTCCGTTCTTAAAGACAAGGCCAGCATGATACGCGCGAAGCGGAAGCCTTGCGCCTGGCGGCACGCCCACCAGGAAAACTTCCGCGCCACGCCCTATACGAGCGCGAAGAACGCGCGCCGCGTCGCCGTGTGTGAAACCGTAAAGCTCTCGGTAGCGCATGGTCGAAGTCTCGCGCGCAAGATCAAGTAAGCCCTCGCCAGTCTTGCGCGAAAGCCTATCCAATTTTATAGCGGGCTGCACAAACTCGCGCGCCAGCGAAACGTCGCTTCTACGAAGCAACGCCTTTGTGTGATAGAAGATTTTTCTGACGCGCCGTTTCATCTGCGTTCGCGTTGCGCGCGAGTTGCCAAGCCGCCAGCGCACGTACAGCTTCAAAGACTCGTAAAGTTCCGCTCTCTCTTTCTCCGAAATAGTGAGACGCTCGAAACGCTCTATCAACCATGCAAGGTCTCTGCTCCTACCTCTATTCGCGGCGTGAAGCCAATCCAGATAAGGAACGTTCGCTTCGACGAGCGCGTCCTCTTCGAGCAGCGGAAGAAACCTGGGCCACGTTGCTGCGAGGCGATACTCGTCTTCAATCAACTGCCAATCAATAGAGACTTGCGAAGCGTGGCGTTTGACGAGCCCCCGCGTGATGCTGTAGCTGAAAGTATCTTCGACCGCAGTTCCAGCAATGCCCGAAACTTCAACATCATCGAATGCTGAAAGGTCTGCGTCCGATTCTTCAAGTGCGCTGACGCGCTCTATGAAAGAGGCTAGAATCTTTTCGACTTGCCGAAGTACGTTTTTGCCCTGCGGGTAGGCCCGCATGAAGAGCAGGATTTCGTGAAAGCGTATGAGCGCGGGGGCGTCCGTGAATCGGCGGCGGTTGAGTTGAGCTAGAATCTTCAGCGTGCGCGCACGGCTCCGCCCGTCGAAGCTGCGCTTGAATTCATCCAGTTGGTCTAGCGCTTTTGTTGACACGATTTATCTAATTTCGGATTGCGGACCGGCGGATTTAGAAAAGTTTAAGTTCGCTTTTTCAATCTGCAATCCCGTTATCCGCCCGTCCGCAACCGTTACAGGTGCTTCTTAAAAAACGATGCGATCTTCCAGCCGTCAAGATAGACCCAGGGCTTCTCGCCGCTCGTGTAATGCCCGCAGGGAAGCCATGCGACATCGAGTGGAATATTTTGTCTTCTTGTTTCCTCAATCACGTCGCGCGAAAGGTCCACCGGAAATGTTAGATCGTAGCGCGCGGCTATGAAACGAAGGCGACGCTCGCGCATCTTTGTCAGCCGTTTGATAAAAGGAATAGGGCTTATAGGCAGCCAGTATTCGCGCAGTTCGTCCAGAGTCAATTGATTTCCGAATCCTTCGCGCACGTGCCTTGTTGAAATCCCGCGCCAGACAACATCTGCGAAATAGCCTGAGACGTGATTGAAGACTCCAACATCAATTTGCTCTTCGTGCGCGAAAGTGAGAAAGGCTGTGCAAGAACCTATGCTTGTGCCCACGATACCAAGCGACGTGTAACCGCCCTGCTCAACCAACCAACGGACTGCGGCTCGCGCATCAAGAACGGCCTGACGGACCGATTGAATGGTCCGCCCTATGTTTGAGCTTACCAGATAGTCTGCGCGTTCGAGTTCAGGCGGGCAGCGCGCCTCGTGATAAGGAAGCGTCAAGCGCAGCGCCGCGATACCAAGACGATTTAGCACGCGACAGAGATTGACGTGGCTATCCGGCTTTGCATTCCACTGCGGCAATACGACGACAGCCGCTCGATGCTTAATCTCTTTTCCCTTCGCCGGAAAGAGACGCGCGCGTGCAGTATTGTTCTCAGGCGAAGGTGTTTCGATGGCGCTCGTCCACGTCAGTTCCCCGCCGCTGAGTTGATAATCAAGTATAGGTGGTAGCGCATAAAACTCCTCGCTTCTACGCATCACGTCCTGCGCATATTGACGAAAAAGCTGGCGCGGGTCGTCGCCGTTCGCGTGGTCCGTGATAAACGACGCGCCCCACTCGAAGGGACGCACGCGCCTGTTCGTGTCGCGCTCGGAGTGGTGGCGTTCGCGTGCCCTGATTAATCGTCCGTACAACTCTCTTTAGACCTCAGCGAAGCATTCTAAAGAGACGAATCGAATAAGGCAAAACTGATTGATGAGAAGAGAGAAGCCGTGCGATGTTTTGAAAAACAAGTTCTGCGCTGACAAAGAGCCTGCGCAGGCGAAGAGAGCAGTTGATTAACTAAGTTCTTGACTTAACTCAAAAGACTGGAATAAAGTTCTTGGTGTCTGTTTAGTCTTTTATAGGTTGGCCTGATGAGCTTTCATTCCTTGGCATCTCCCAGACCATCCTTCGCATAACAGTTGATCCTGTACAGAGACGGATAGGTTGCAAGAGGCATTAATCTCGGCGCACTCTTCCGTTCGAGCCTTTCACTCAGAAAAACATAGGTTCCGACTCGCCTCGTCGTGAGCCTTCGACCACAAACCAACTGCTGGAGAACCTGGCAGTGCATTAGTCAAAGGAGAACCTCGTGTCAAAATCTAAGATCAATTTGATCGCTGCCATAGCGCTACTCGCTATCTCTGGTCTATTCAATATAGCTCTTCCCCAAGGCAAAGATAAGGGAGAAATCCCGGATAAGATCGTTCACCGCTCGCGCAATAACCCGGAAATCTTCGTTAATCAAAACGCTCATAATGACAGGAAAGCCAAGGCCAGACCGGGCGGCGGTGGAAACGGCATCTCCTATCACGGCGGACCACTGCTTTTGGGAACACCCAACGTCTATATCATCTGGTATGGAAACTGGAGCAATAACACAGCCACCTCGATTCTCCCTAACTTTCTAAGTGGGCTTAGCGGCTCAAGCTATTTCCACATCAATACGACCTATTACGACGGTACATCCACAAGGCCGACAGGGTTTTTCATATATGCGAAGAGCACCACCGATAATTATTCGCACGGAACTTCGCTGACGGACGCTGCCGTTCAAGACATCGTAAATTCCGCAATTCAAAGTGGCGGATTGCCCTATGACACAAACGCTCTCTATTTCGTACTGACCTCAAGCGATGTCAACGAAACAACAGGCTTCTGCACACAATATTGCGGTTGGCATTACAATGGGATAATCAACGGCAACCAGATCAAATATGCCTTCGTAGGCAATCCTGATCGTTGCCCTTCTGCCTGCGAGGAGCAAACCATTAGTCCTAACAACAATGCCGGTGCGGATGGAATGGCTTCAATCATCGCGCATGAGTTGGAAGAGACTGTAACAGACCCACTTGGAAACGCCTGGTACGATACACGAGGGCAGGAGAACGCAGACAAGTGCGCCTGGACGTTCGGAACGGAATCAACTGCGAGCAACGGCTCCAAATACAATATAGTTCTTAACGGCGTTGATTACCTGATTCAGCGGAACTGGGTTAACGCAAGCGGTGGGTACTGCGCTATGAGTTACTAATCCTCCTTGAAAGCGCAAGTCGAATAGACTGCAATTCGAGGCGTGAAAAGCAGACAGAGTGGGTTAATGAAGCGCTGAAGGATAGCGCTTCATTAACCCACTCTTTTTTATCTCGCATCCCTATTCTTCCGATCTGTTTTTTCGTGATGCTCTATTAGTCTGCGAATCATCTGCGGTAACAATAGAGAAGTTTGCAGCACATTGCCTGTAGCAAAGCGGCGCGCTAAACCACGAAAGAGACGCGCGGCTCGCGGCGAATAACTGAACCACCACATGTCACGAAGCCGTGGGATGCGATTGACGTGAACGTGCTGCGGCATGACGAGTTCCAAGAGTCCCAGACGCCCGTGTGTTCTTCCCATCCCGCTCTGCTTCATACCGCCCCAGGGAGTTTGAGCGATACCGTGCGTGTATAGAACTTCGTTGACCATCACCGTGCCCGCTTCGATTCGTTCGGCAATCGCTCGCCCGCGCCGCACACTCTTTGTCCACACGCTCGCAGTCAATCCGAAACGGCTATCGTTTGCCAATCGAATCGCCTCGTCTTCGCTCTTAATAATCATAACGGGCAGTACAGGTCCGAAAGTCTCTTCGCGCATGACTGTCATCGTGTGGTCAACGTCCACCAGGATTGTCGGTTCGTAGAATGAGCCTGAAAGCGAGTCGGCGCGTCTTCCTCCGGTCAACACACGAGCACCGCGTTTCAATGCATCGCTCACATGCTCTTCGACAATGTTGAGTTGCCTTTCGCTCGACATCGCGCCTACGTCTGCGTCTTCATTTCCAGCGCCCAAGTTCTGTTTGAGAGCGCGCGTCTTCTCAACAACGCTTTCTATAAACTTCTGCGCAACGCTTTCATGCACGTAGCAACGCTCGACAGATGCGCAAGCCTGACCGGAATTACTGAACGCGCCCCAGACCGCAGCAGATGCTGCTGTCTCAACGTCAGCGTCTTCCAAGACAATCATAGGGTCTTTCCCGCCAAGCTCCAGTACAACTGGCGTCAAAGTCTTCGCAGCACTCTCAGCCACGCGCTTGCCCGTAGCAACGCTCCCCGTGAACATGATCTTATCAACGCCCGCTTCAATGAGCGCCGCGCCTGTCCTTCCATCTCCTGTCAATACTTGCAACAATCCTTCATCAAGCCCTGCGCGCCTGAACACGTCGCCAATCTTTAAACCCGTAAGCGGCGTCAACTCGCTCGGCTTCAACACGACAGCATTGCCAGCCATCAGCGCCATCACCACTTCGCCGAGCGGAATAGCCCACGGGAAATTCCAGGGCGAGATTATCCCTACAACTCCGAGCGGCTTATAAACGATGCGCGACGTGCGCCCCATCAATCCGTACTGGCCTATGTTGATCTTCTGCGGTCGCAGCAACTTTCTGCTCCGACGCGCGAAGAACTGCATTAGGTCAAGCGTCGGCACAAGTTCCATAGAGATAGCTTCCACAACGGGCTTGCCTGTCTCTCTTGAAATCAGCAGCGCAATCTCTTCCATCTCATCCAGCACAATGCGTCGAGCGCGCATGACAATGCGAGCGCGCTCATGAAAACTCTGCCCTGCCCAGGAAACTTGTGCCCGCCGCGCTCGCTTGACCGATTCTGCAACCTCTTCGTCAGTAACAATCGGCGCGCGACCAATCTCTTTGCCCGTCCCCGGATCGTAAGAGATGATCTCTTTCGCCTGCTCCGCCCTGATGTCCAGAGTTTGTGCGCTCATAACTTTCTCCGCTTCGTCGGATTATCACTCAAAACAGTGTGCCGATGAAAGCTAAATGATTACCACAGAGGGCACAGAGGAACACAGAGGAAAAGAAATCAAAGATAGAAAATCTGAAATCTCAAATCTGCTTTTTAAATTTCTAAATTCCCTCTGTGTTCCTCTGTGTCCTCTGTAGTGAAATTTCGACTTAATATTCACCCGAGATTGAATAGTCGCTGGAATTAGCATCCAGCGTTTTGTAACAGCCTTCATCTCTCAGTTACAATACTCTCAACATCCGAGCCGAAAAGGAGAACCTTTAGAATGCAACGACCGCAACTCGACGAATTCATCAAGCGCATGAACCCTGAGTCTGTCGCAATCATCGCAAGCGCACGCGCGGCCACGCGCTCCAACGACACGCACTATCGTTATCGTCAGGACTCGGACTTCTACTACCTGACGGGCTTCGATGAGCCGGAAGCCATAGCAGTCGTCTCGCCATCGAAGGAGCAGAAGTTCACGCTGTTCGTTCGTCCGCGCGACCCTGAAAGAGAAATATGGGATGGACGGCGCGCGGGCGTAGAGGGCGCTAAAGCTGAGTACGGCGCGGACGAAGCTTTTCCCATCACCGAGTTTGAAGAGAAGGTTGGCGATTATCTAAACGGCGCGACTAATCTCTATTACCGCATAGGCAATGGCAACGCCGATTTAGACGAGACGATCATCCATCAGATCAAACGCCTTCGCACACTCGCGCGGAAAGGAATGCGTGCGCCCGAAGCGATCATTGACACAGGCACGATCATTCACGAGATGCGTCTTTTCAAAAGCCCGGAAGAGATTGAGATGATGCAGCGCGCCGCAGACATTTCGGCTGAGGCTCACCGCGAGGCTATGCTTCAAGCGCGCCCCGACATGAAGGAGTACGAGATTGAGGCCCTCATCGAATACATCTTCCGCAAATCGGGCGCGAACGCTCCGGCCTACACAACAATCGTTGGCGGCGGCGCAAATGCAACTGTGCTTCACTATATCACTAACAACGAAACGCTTCGTGACGGCGACCTTCTACTGATTGACGCTGGCGCAGAATATCAAGGCTACGCCGCAGACATCACGCGCACCTTCCCCGTCAACGGTCGCTTCACAGCGGCGCAGCGCGAAATCTACGACCTTGTTCTCGAAGCCCAACTCGCCTGCATAGAGATGGTCCGCCCAGGCTCTCGTCCGCAGGATATTAACAAGCGCTCCGTCGAAGTCCTGACCGAAGGCATGATTCGTCTAGGCTTACTCAAAGGCGACGCCGAAACGCTCATCAAGGAAGAAAAATACAAGCAGTTCTACATGCACACCATCGGCCACTTCATAGGTCTTGACGTTCACGACGTTGGCCGCTACCACATCAAGGACGAATCGCGCCAGCTAGAACCCGGCATGGTGATGACCGTTGAACCCGGAATCTACATCGCCGCAGACACCAAAGAGATTCCCGAAAAATACTTAGGCATAGGCGTTCGCATAGAAGACGACGTGCTCGTCACAGAAGACGGCAACCGCATTCTTTCGAGCAAAGCGCCGAAGCAGGTGGAAGAGATTGAAGAGTTGATGGCTAAAAATTAGGGTCAGGCTTTGGTGGCTCTGCACCCGTTGGCACGATCCAGAGTTCAGTCCTCACCTTTTTGTTATGACCGCCGTTCACCAACACGATGCGGTCTGAGCTAATGCCATGCTTTTCGACTAAATAATCCCGAACATGCGCCAGGTGTTGAGGCACGCGGCGCGGCCCATAAATGATTACATAGCCCTTCCATTCGCCCGGGGATTGTTGTAACTGAATGGCGAGGTTGTCGAGACGCGCTTTCGTCTGTCCAATTAAGGTTGTCGTACTCATCGAACTTCATAGCTGGAGGAAGAAGGCCGCATCCTATTACCGAGAATTCGCAGTTCGCGACCTTATCGCACTCGTCCCGCATTCCATCAACTTCAACCGTAGCAGTTACTTTCTGTCCATTAATATGTGATGTATCAACAATAATCTGCGTCGTTTCCTGCCCGCTGGCAATCTCTCCTTCCGATAAGGACCATCTGTATTTCAAATTCGTCTGCGGGCTACCACCAGAGATGTTTAGGGATAAAGTCGTGGGCGTGCCCGGCCACACAACATCCGTCGGACAGCTAATCTTCAAAGATGGGCATGAAGGCGTTTGAGTTTGCGCTTTTATCTCTGCGCTCAGCACGACTTGAGCCGAAAAAATGAGAAGAAGTGAGAGAATCAGTCGCATAACAAGCCTCTCATATCATCAATCATACCCACTTGACAACTCCTGAACTACCTCTCGCATAGCCTCTCGACCCTTTTCAACTTCGTCGGGTGCGAACGAGACTGCGCCGACTACTGCGTGGCCGCCGCCGCCGTAGCGTTCGCAGATTGTGGCTATGTTGTGCGTGCGCGGGCGAGGTGCCCAGGGGTTTGAGCCTACGGAGATTTTCGTGCGGTAAGGGCCGCGTGTCAGTGCGACCGAGTAGGTCGTCTGCGGATAGAGATAGTAGGGGATGAACTTGTTGAAGCCTTCGATGCCTTCTTCAACGAGATCGAATTGCACGACGCCGTTCGCGTATGAAGCTTTGCGGCGAATGACTTTAAGCGTCTCGCGGTGACGTTCAAGAATCGGGCGAAAGCGGCGCTGCACTTCATCGCCCGCTGCAACCGCGTCGAGCGGGCGATTCACAAGATCGCGGACAATCTGTTCTATAAAATTATCGTCCGGGTCGCTTTCAATCACCTGCATCAACTGCAAGGCGGGCGCTGCGAGTTCAACGCACTGGGCGGGAGATTCGTAAAGCGCGCCGTCAATGATGTGCGCCCAGTGAACTAGAGGGTCAAGCTCTGCGTCTTCAAACGCGAAGCGCGAGCGCGCGACATCAGCTATGAATTCTGTGCAGGACTTTCTGGTTGCGTCCAGAAATTTTTTGCCTGAATGATCTCGGCGAAAATGCGCCTCGTCTTCCGATGTGAGAAATGCCGATTGATGATGATCGAACCACCAGGTCAGGCGCGGGCTTGTGGAGTATTTGAAATCAACTATGGCGTTCTCGTCGCCATCGAACATCCCATCATCGAAGAGCGCGCCGGGACGATGCAGCAGACTTGTGTACTCGACACGAGCATCCTGATTAATACGAGAGAGATAGAAGCGAGTGAAGACTGCGGCTGATGCCACGCCGTCGAAACAGTGGCCGTGATAAAGGACGCGAAGTTTCATGTGGATTCAAAGTAGAGTCGTAAATCGTGAATCGTAAATAGGAAAGCACCCTCTATTTACGATTCACGATTTACGATTTACAAACTTTTCACTGCTTCTTGGTGCTTGTGCTTGTAGCGGGGCTGCACTGAGTCGAGTCCGAAGGCTTTGTCGCTTGCAGGAGCTTATCTTTGTTGGTCTCAAGTTTGAGAACTAACGGCTTGCCTGCTTCAGCCTTGTCCAATCCCAGGCGCTCACGTATGAACTTTTCAACGTCGGCTCTTACAAGCTCGCCGTTGACGATCCATGCTTTCTCCGCAAGCACATCGCCTGTGCTGTTCAATTTCGCTGGCTCAAGAAAAATGTTGTAGGGCGAACCCCACTTGCGCAGATCGCCTGACGCCTGGCGATAGTTGTAGTGCGAAGTCTTCTCACGCGCATCGCGCGATTCGGATTCAGAGACGACTGTGTAGGGTGGACCTGAAGGGCCAAAGTATGCGAGAGCGTCGGCGCGCGGGCCGTACTCGCTGACGGCTATGACATCGAGACCGTTAGCTTTGTACTTATCGTAAAGCTCAGCCACGTCTGGCGATTCGTTGCGCCAGTTCGGACACCAGGGCGCGAAATAGACAACGAGCACGAGCCGCTTGCCCTGTGCGAACGAGCGCAGGTTGACGGGCTTCGAGTCTTTCACGCTGTTGAATGTCCAGTCCTTGTAGTTGATCGTCTTCTCTTCGAGCGGCTCGTATTCGTGATTGCCCTGCGCGCGGGCAATTGCTGGAACGAGCAATGTGATGAGAGCAACGAGTATTAGAAACTTTTTCATAATCAATTCTCCGGCTGTACAGTTTCGCGGGGAGAAATTATTTTTGAGACAAGAGCGGATTACTATCACACGGGCTGAAAGCGTCTATTTAGAACTTGCCACCGTTGCCACTTCGTCGAGCAGCGGTTTGATTGCAGCCTCGAATGCTGAGCGATGAGCTTGACCGAAAATCTTTTGCCGAACGCGCCCGTCGCGGTCAATTATGAAAGTAGTGGGCACGCTCGGAATGCCGCCCAATTTATCCGCGATGTTGTCGCCATTAAGAAGGATCGTGTAGTCGAGTTTCATCTCCTTCTGAAATGCTTTGATCTCATCTGCCGATGCCTGATCGTTCCACACCGCACCGACCACGCTCAGTCCGCGCGCTTCCAAATCATGCTGCATACTTACGAGTTCCGGTATCTCCTCACGACAGGGAACGCACCACGTTGCCCAGAAATTCAGGACCACGACGCGCCCGTGCAGGTCGCTCAGATGAAACGTCTCGCCCGTGACTTTCTTCGTTTCGATTTCCGGCGCAGGCGCAAACGAGCTTGCCTGTGCGGGCGGTGCGGTAGAAGTCTGCGCGGGAGACGCAGTGTCGTTTGTATTCAAGACCGCTCCGGCGTCAGGGACCCACTTGGAGAAGAAAGCGTTGAGCCTTGAGACTTGGTTCGTGGCAACAAGCAGACCTATAGCAATCAGCATCACGCCTGAAACGACTTCAACCTTGTGCAGGTGCTTGCGGAACTTTGAATAGAAGCTTAGAAACTTATTGATGCCCAAGCCTGTGAGCAGGAACGGCACGGCCAATCCTGCGGCGTAGAAGCATGAGAGAAAGAGTCCGCGCTTCCATCCGCCGCTCGTAGCAGCAAGACCTATGATGCCGCCAAGTATTGGTCCTATGCACGGCGTCCAGCCTGCTGCGAATGCCATCCCTAAAGTCATAGAGCCGAGCATTCCGCGCGGCTTTTGCTGCGAGAAGAATCGCGTGTCTTTGTAGAGCGCGCCTATCTTCAAGAGTCCTATCAACTGAAGCCCGAAGCCTATGATGACGACGCCGCCGATGATGCGAACCCAAGGGTTGGACGTTATGGCCGTGCCCAAGAGTCCAGCGGCAGCGCCCAACGATAGGAAGATCATCGAAAGGCCAATGTTGAAAGCTATGGAATTAAGAATCACTGCGCGCCGAGCGATTGAGCGCGACTCGTCGCCGCCCTTCAAGTGGTCAATGCTCACGCCCGAGATTAAAGAGACGTAGCCGGGAACGAGCGGCAGCACGCATGGCGAAAGAAATGATAGCAGGCCAGCTAAAAACGCGACCCAGATTGTTATATTAGTGCCTTCCATAATTCAAGACAGCGGGCTTTGATGTATTTCCCTTCAGGCGGTTTGCTCGCCCGAAATATGATTCTCAGTATATCAAAGGATTCTAAAAATAGTGATGAAGGATGAGCAGCGACGATTAGTTTTAATCAGCACTCATTACTCATCACTTCTGACTTTCGTTCAGCAGTTTCTCAATCGCTGCCGTAATCTCTACTTCGTTGCCGCCGCCTGAGCCTGTGGTCACTAGGCGAACAACGCCCTGGCGATCAATGAGCACGGCGGTAGGGATTGCAAGGACGTTGTAGTTGCGATGATTGTCGTCACCGCTCGCCACTGCTATGCCGTAAGTCAGGTTGTTCTCCTTCTTAAAGCGTTCCAGGTAACTCAACTCTTCCGGCGGCGTTAGTTCCTTCCCATCCGCATGTCCGTAATATTTCGTGATGCCTAAAATTACCAGACCCTTATCCTTATACTTCTCGTTCCACTCTCTCAAGTGCGGAAAGGCTATTCGACACGGACCACACCACGTGGCCCAGAAATCCAGAAGCACGACGTGGCCGCGCAGGTCCGAGAGTTTCACGGGCGCGTGCTCGATCCATTTCGCAATCGTAATCTCAGGCGCGGTCTCGCCCTGCAAGCGCAGGTATAGCTGCTTGCGTTGAAGAAGCTGAAGCAGGTAAGCCTGATCTCTAACATCCTTGACATTACCCTGAACGTAAGCGATTGCGTCCTTCATCATCTTCAGCGCATCGGGTTTGCGGTGGCCGTCAACGAGAACATCTGCGAGCCTTCGAGTAGCATCAACGTACAGTCGCGGTGACGGAGCGGCCTCAGCCAATTTGCGAGCGTCTTCAAGGGCTGCAACAGACAAATCCGCAGGCTTTTTCATATCCTCGTAGATGTCAACGAGAGCGAAGCTTGAAGTGGTTAGAAGACGCTCAGAGTTTGCGTTGGGCGGCGAGAGTTGCAAAGTCTTAGCTGTCTTGAAAGCTTCTTCGGCGTGCGCCAGAGCGCGGTCAAGTTGTTTGTTCTTTTGATAAGCTGTTGCGAGCGTACTCTCCATCACAACACGCTCATTCGGCTTCTGCGGCTCAAAGCGCAGGTAATCGGCAAGCCTGCTTTCAGCTTCGTCAAGAAGATTCTTTCCGGCCATGCGCTGCACCAAAACGTAGCGCGCAAATTGCGCGTGGTCGCCAACGGTCTTTTCCGTTTCAAGAAACTTCATTAACGACTCGATTGTGCGATCCTTATTGCCGGTGAGACTGTAGAGCAGTCCCATGTAATAAAAATCCGCGCCCGCTAGATTGACGCGCGAACTGAGTAGCAGAGCATTTTTCGCAGCGAGATTTTTCTGCTCATTCACGGTCTGCTCCGCCAGCTTCGGATCGTAAGGCATCTTCTTGCTCGCAAACTCCTGAAACTTTCTTGCCACGTAACCTGCCGCTTCATCGTAAAGCTCGGAAGCAGTTCGAGTGTCGCTCGGAGCATTCGTGGGCGCAGGCGCAGGCGCGTGCCGAGCCTGCGCGAAGCTTTCTATAGAGAGAAGCGCGATGATGATGACAAGAAGCAGAGGCGTCGAAAATCTTTTCATAAAAACTATCTTACGTGCCCGACCGTTGACAGATGAAAGCGATCAGGACTGAAAGCCTGAAGCTGAGGAGGTGTAATGTTAGTCGTAATCTCGTCGGCAATCAACTCGCCCGTCAGAGGCGCGAGCAGGATTCCGTTGCGATAATGTCCAGTTGCGTAGAAGAGTCCTTCTGTTTCAGAGCAAGCGCCCAAAACAGGCCAGTCGTCCTGTGCGCGCGGTCTAAGTCCAGCCCATGAATCCACGAGAGGCAAATCCGAAATCGCGGGTGCAATCTCAAGAGCGTGCGAGGTGATTGCTTGAATGCCTCCGGCAGTCACGCGCTTTTCAAAACCTGCGCGCTCTGCGGTTGTGCCTGCGAGCAAGCGACCATCGAGGCGCGGCACTATGTAACCACGCGGGCTGTAGATGACATGCCGTGCTGATAGCGCCGGGTTAGTTTCAAAACATAGCATCTGCCCGCGCACGGGTTCGATGCTCAACGGTGGCGCGGCTTTGTCCGTTGAAGTTAAACGGGATGTCCACGCGCCAGTTGCAACGACTACGACAGGCGCGCTCACGACCCCGCGCGACGTGTCCACGCCCGCGACGCGCCCGCGCTCTATGATTAACGATTCGACGTTTGTCTCCACGAGAAGTCGAACGCCACGTTTTTCAATTGAAGCCGAGAGCGCGGCAATGAGGCGACGGTTTTCAACCTGCACGTCTTGAGGAAAACGCAGAGCGCTGCGAACGAGCGTTGAGATGCAAGGCTCTAACCCGCGCGCTTCATCACCACTCAATCTCTCAACCGAAAGGCCAGCGCGCCGTTGCCACGCGAAGCGATGCTCTATCTCTCTTTCGTCCTCGTCGGTGAAAGCAAGATAGAGCGTTCCTGTTCTCTCAAGCTCTATGTCCGTCCCTGTCTCTTCACGCAAGGCGTCTGCAAGCGCCGGATAAAGATTGCGGCTCGCGCAAGCTAATTCAAAGAAAGCATCAGCGCCGTCGGCTTCGGCCTGCGGCGCAAGCATTCCGGCAGCAGCGCGCGACGCTTCCGCTCCTGGATGTGTGCGCTCAATCAAGAAGACGCGACCCGCGCCGCGCATAGCAAGAGCACGCGCAATTGCCAACCCAATGACACCGCCGCCAACAACTACTACGTCCGCTGTCTCTAATCCCTCTTGCTTTCTCATTGACCGTAACTTTATGATTGCGAACTACAGAATCCAGAAGTCAGGAGTCAGAATCCAGAAGCAAGAAGGGAAAGGGCCGAAAGCCAGTTTTCAGTTTTCAGAAGGCTCGTAACTCAAAACTGAAAACTACTTTATTTATTCTGACTTCTGTATTCTGCTTTTACAATGAATCATACTATCACACTCATTCCAGGCGACGGCATTGGACCGGAAGTCTCTTCGGCTGTGGTGCGCGTCATTGAGGCGACGGGCGTTTCGATTGATTGGGAGACGCATTATGCGGGCG
>QHXM01000168.1 GCA_003222945.1 Acidobacteriota bacterium | reverse complement strand
GCTGGCGATGCGGTCACACACTTGAAACGCGCCATAAGCGTGCTGCCTGAGAACAGCCCCTGGTGGCGCTCTGCGGAGTGGCACATGGGCGTAGCGCTCGAAGCGACAGGCAATCGGCAGGATGCTCTCGCGGCCTACATAAAGGGCTACGACCCTGCTCAACCTGACCCGGTGCGCCGCGCCATAATCGAAACGCTCTACCGCAAGGTGAACGGCTCGCTCGATGGTTTGAACGATAAGATCGGACCTGCTCCTTCGACTTCATTAAACAGGGAATGAAGAAGTATCCAAACATCAGCGAGACTATTAAGAAGAAAGAGAAGCACAGGCGGCGGCTTTCTAAACTCTCGTTTGAGGAGAAGATTGAGATGGTATTCAAGCTTCGAGAGCGGAAGAGATTTATCAGGTCGGGCCAGGTGATGAACACTGCGTAGAAGCCCAAACGATAAACGCGTAATCCTTAAAGAACCGAAGTCTCTTCGAGCAGACGACCTTCCGCGAATCTTTCAACGCCTAGAGGCTTGGCGTCGAGAAGGCTCGCTTCGCCTTGCAGTATCAATTCAGAGACGATGCGGCCTGTTGCGGGCGAGTGCATGACGCCGTGACCGCTGAAACCATTGGCGAAGAAGAGGCCGGAGACCGAGGGCGCTTCTCCTATGATCGCGTGGTGGTCCGGCGTCATCTCGTAAAGACCAGCCCATGCGCGCTGCGTGTTTACTTCAGCTTCTTCAAGACACGGAACACGCGATGCGGCGCGCGTCAGAATCTTTTCGATGAACGCGGGATCAAACTCAGTCTTGAAGCCGGGAGTCTCTTCAGGGTCGTTCCAAGCGAGCAGGATTCTTCGGCCCTCGCGCCGGAAGTGAAAGCCTGTGGACATGTCTATTACCATAGGGAAGCGCGAAGGCAATTGATCGAAAGGCTCTGTCGGTACGAGTTGGCGTCGAAGAGGCACAACGGGCAAGTCAACTCCGGCCATGCGCGCGACATCAGAAGCCCAAGCGCCGGACGCATTCACGACTGCGCGAGTTTCGACGCGCCCGCGCGAAGTCTCAACTCCCGCGACACGACCATTCTCAACATCAATTCCAACAACCTCAGTATCAAGCCACAGACGCGCGCCGCGTTCGCGTGCGCTCAGCATGAAACCCATCATAACGCTGTGAGGATCAACGAAGCCGTCTGTCGGGCAGAACGTTCCGCCAATGATGTCATCTGCGCGTAGCTGCGGAACAGTCTTTACAATCTCCTCTCTAGTCACAAACTCTACGTTCTTTAACCCAAGCGCACGCTGCCTTTCGTGATTCGCTTTGAGATGATTCATGTGCTGCTCGCTTGTTGCGACGAAGAGATAACCGTGAGGTCTGTAATCAGCAGGATGGCCGACCACTTCATCGAAGTGCGCGAAGAAGTTTATGGAGTAGAGCGACATCTCTATATTGACGGGCGTTGCGAACTGAGCGCGCACGCCGCCCATGCTCTTGCCAGTCGAGCCTTTGCCCTGATGCGCTTCGCGTTCGATGACCAGAACATTTGTGCAGCCTTGTTCCGCCAGATGATAGCCGTTAAAGTTAGCCCATCGCAGAGCGGGTCAATCGCCTACTTTCGATAATTTTGGCCGTTATGCGGGGAGCGCACGCGGCTCGCCCGGCTTGAGCCGCCGCTGCAATCAACTTAGACTTCTAATCTTAGCGCGGTGTGTGATAAGGTTCGCAACAAAACCGGAATCAATTTAACTCGGAGGAAAATTCAATGGCTGATAAGGATGATAAGAAGAACGAGAAAATCTGTAAGAACCCGCCGTGCGGCTGTCCCGCTACTGAAGGCAGCAAGTATTGTGGTCCTTCGTGCGAAGGCACAGGTAGTTTTATCGAACTCGACTGCGACTGCGGACACGAGGATTGCAGCGGAAACTTCTGAAAAGGCAAATGATGAATGCTGAATGATGCATGATGAATTGAAAAGCATCAAGCTTTGTTTTCATTCCGCATTCATCGTTCAGCATTCATCATTCATCATTTAGTCTTCCGTCCTTTCTTCTTAGCGCCCGCCTTCCTGCCTCTTTTGCTGGCTTTCGCGCCCGCTTTGCTCGCCTTTGTTTTCTTACTTCTTTTATGTGAAGCGCTGCGACGCTTCTTCGCGGTTGTGCGTGCTTGTGACGCGCGGGGTTTCTTCGCTTTCGTGCTAGAGGAACTTTTTATCTCGACGGTCACAGGGCTGATGTTTTCAGCCACGCTCGAAAGGGTTTCTCGCGCAGCGCCTGCAACTCCAGCCGCTTGCTCTATGACATCGCCTGCGATTCCCGATGCGCGGCTGATTACATCTCCAATCACATCGAGCGGCGACGCGATGATGTTGCTGTCCGCATGTTGATCTGCGCTCTTCGGCCTTCTGGCTTTGCCTGCGGTGCGCCTGATCTTGTCAACCTGCTTGATGAGATGCCTCTTGATCTTCTCTCGAACGACCTCTACGCTGTTGTCACGCTCGAACTGATCTTGAAACTCGTCGCAGAACTGGCTGTAGTTGCCGGAAAACTGCACATACCATTCGCTGCCGTCAGGCGAGCGGCAGACTTCCTTTATCTCGCAGTCAAGTTCAAGATCACCGACTGCCTCGAATGCCGCTCGCTTGATTGTTCTCTCATCCACTTCTCTACTGCCCTCCCTTTGCTCGTCCTCTTATCTTCTCGCACCCTTGAGTATGTTCGTCGCGCGATCAATCTCTGCCGAGAGACTGTCGAGCGTATCTGCGACAATCACCACTTCGTCGTTAGCCTCTTTCCAGTTGCGCTGCTCTATGGCTTCGCGCACGCCCGGCAGAGTCTTGACGCCGTAGCCAGTGTAAAAGCCTGGCGCGTAAATCTGGTGCTTGAACCAGGGGCGACGCGGTAACCCTTGCTCTCTGGTCATCGCTCGCTCTGTCCGCATGAGCGCTTCATCGAGAGACTTTTCTGCTTCGGGCGAAAGCGTTCTTCCTGCGCTTGCTGCTTCGCTTATCGCTGCATCATACCTGCGCGCACTCCCTTCGAGGCGTGTGAGAGAGTTTTGAAGCGGCGCGAAATTAAGATAGGGAACAGGCTCTTCCATCTTCGGCGCGACGTAAACCTGCGTAGGGTCTGCGACCATCTCAAGCGTGTGATTACCTATCTCCTGATTCTTCTGTCGCGTCTCCTCGCGCATGTCGTCCGCAAGCTTCGTAACCTCGCGCGCGTATCTCTCAATCGTGTCGGACAGGTTGTTGAAGTAGAGCGGCAGAACATCGGCGTTCGCCAATCTTAGAACAGTGCGCCCTGCTGTTTGAGATAACGCGATGCCGTAATCGAAGTTCGGGTCAATGAAGCGCGTAAAGTGCGTGAACGAATCGTAGATGGAATGATAAGAGCCTCCGCGCCCTTCGCCGCCGTAGCCAAGGTTGAGCGAAGCTATGCCGAGATGATCCAGAAACGATGTATAGTCTGAGCCAGAACCTAACGCACTAATTCGCAGGTCCGCGCGCTCGCGCACCTCGCGCCTGTCATCAGCGCTACCTCTGACAATTCGGACCGCGCGACTCCGTTCAAGCACAGAGACTTTCTTCTCCGGGTCAGTAACGTCGCGCGCAACCTCGTTCATAAACTTTTCGAGCGTGTGTGAGCCTTCAATCCCAAGAAAGCCGCGAGAGTTCGTGTCGGAGTTGATATAGACGGCAGCGTTCTTCTTCAGAAGGTCCGCGTGCGTCTCAGCCCACTCGGTTGAACCTAAGAGTCCCGGTTCTTCTCCGTCCCAAGCGGCATAGACAATCGTGCGCTTTGGCTTCCAGCCACTCTTCACAAGTTCGCCGATTGCACGCGCCTCTTCCATCTCTGCGACTAGGCCGCTCAAAGGGTCTTCCGCGCCATTGACCCATGCGTCGTGATGATTGCCGCGAATAATCCACTCATCGGGGCGCTCATTGCCGCGAATCCTTGCTATGACATCGTTGGCAGGAACAATCTTCCAATCGAATTCGAGTTTCAAGTGAACTGTGGCCGGTCCGGGACCGAGATGATACGGAATGGGAAGCGCACCGCGCCAATCTTCTGGAGCCATCGGACCATTGAGCGCGCGAAGCAAGGGCTGCGCGTCGGCGTAAGAGATGGGCATGACGGGAATCTTCGTCAAGGTCGGAGCGTTCTTGATGGGCAGCCGCTTCGCGTTCTTTGTAGCACCGACGCCCGGCGTTAAGGGATCGCCCGGATAAAGAGGC
Organism: Acidobacteriota bacterium; assembly: GCA_003222945.1. Taxonomy (GTDB): domain Bacteria; phylum Acidobacteriota; class Blastocatellia; order Pyrinomonadales; family Pyrinomonadaceae; genus QHXM01. The sequence continues at coordinate 6,674 of QHXM01000168.1, read as the reverse complement.
ATGTCCGCGACAGAGCCACGCTGCGCGCCGTACTCGTTTCGCCAAGCGCCCTTCGGATAGACATCGCCCTGAAAATAGCCGTCGTCGCGCGGGTCTGAATAGATCAGACAACCGATAGCGCCGTGCTCCGCCGCAACCTTCGGCTTAATGCCGCGCCAGGAGCCGCCGTAGCGCGCAATCACAATCTTGCCTTTGACATCAATGCCGCGCTCTGCCAGCGCATCGTAATCACGCGGCACGCCGTAGTTGACATAAACAAGCTGGCCTGTCACGTCGCCGTCAATCGAATATGCGTTATAAACCGGAAGCTGCTCTGCGGTCTGGCCCGACGTAGGATCGTCTGGAAGTGTAGGCTCTGCGAGTTTAGCCGTGAACTTTTCGGGCGCAGTCATCTCAAGCAGGCGCGTCTTCGGCGTTGGGAAGAGAACATCGAACGTCTCTATCTCAGTCTCGAATCCAAAGGAGCGAAACTGCGAGGCTATGAACTCCGCGTTCTCACGATCATAAGCAGAGCCGAGATGGTGCGGCCTAGCCGAGAGACGCTTCATCCATTCGCGCAGGTCATCTCTCTTCAATAGAGAATCGAAACGCGCCTCCAACTCACGCTCTCGGTCCGAGCCTTCGCGCGTGAAGCCGAGCAGAGGTTTGTTGTCAACAGCAACGGCCTGCGCTACAAGTGCGAACGACAGACCGAGAGCGAAAAGAAGACGTTGAAGACGCAGATACATTTGTAAGCCTCCGGTGGTTCAGGATTGTCTGAAGTGAAATATGTTTCTAACGCGGTTCGGGCTGAGAGTCAACCGTGAAAAGGAATGAAAATTCAAAACTAAAAATGAAAAATGGAAGATGAGAGATGCACTCTTCAATCTTCCATTTTTCATTTTGCACTTTTAATCTTGAATTTACTCACGCGCGCTTGAGATTGCGCGTCGTTTGAGTTCTCGTCCCGCCTTCGCTTGCAGCAGCCTCTTTCTTCAGAGGTGCGTTTGTTTCTGCTTGAGTGTTCTTCGTCTTCTCTACGCGCGCGGTGATGCGGCGGTCCAGGTCTGCTATCTGTTCGGGCGTGAGGCGATAGATGTTTGGTTGATTGTGATAGACCTTTGCGCCCGTCACGATGTCTGCCTGCTTGAAGCCGAACTTCTCTGCCTTCGCTATCAACTCCTGAATCGTCATCTGCTGCGGAACGATGCTTACGGGCGACGGCTTCTCTTCCAGGACTTCCGGCACGGTCTGAGGCTTCGGAGCTTCCAGAGGCAAATCCTCTCCGTGCTCGCGCTTCATGTGATTCAGAAAATCTTTGAACGTGATGTTGCCCGTGAGTTCAAAGCCTACCTCGAAAGCAGGGCTATTGGATTTGACGACCTGAAAGACGCGCGTGACTTCACCGTCGCGCTCCTGCACAGAAACTTCGACCATGATGTCAACGAAGTATTCAAGCCCGCTCGCAGTCATAGGCAGAACGCGCCCTATCTCGTTGTCCTCTTTCGCCTCTTTGCCTTTGGCCGGAATCTGGTCCGCGATGACTACGGACTTACCGCTCTCCATGCAGAGGCGGCGCAACACGCCTTGAAGAATCATCTGGTCCGCAGCCAACTCTTCAGCCGTCGGTTGTGCCAGAGGGTCGCCCGTTCTCTCACGAACGGCTGCGACCATCTCGCTGTGCTTGGCGGAGAAATAACCAGCCCACGAATCCAGTGCGTAGCATCCGTAGTTCTGCTCTCGGCCCTCGCCCGAAAGCGCCCAGTCTATGAACTCCGGCAACTCGTCCGCGTGCTCAATCTCAAGAGCATCAAAGTGCTCGCCGACGCCTTTCAACAATCGCCCTTTGCGCTCCACATCGAAGATGCAGAGGCGTCCAAGGTTAGCGTCCGCCATGCTGCGTATGAAATGGCTCTTGCCGACTCCGGCTCCGCCGCGAACGGCCATCACCAAGCGCTGCTGACGCGGGCGGCGGCTCAAAGGATTCACTTTCGGTCTAGTATTACTCATCTCTCACTCCTCTTTTCGGAAGGTTTAATCCTCGCGGGAGACTCTAGAGCGCCCGCCAATACTTTTGGGACGGAACTTCATGCCCTTTCCTAAAAAACGGGAGCAGTGTAACACAGTTAAAGCGAGAATGGAACAGATTTTCACACATGAAACAAAAAATTTGAGCCACAGATGAACGCGTATAAGCGCAGATTCAGTTATCTCATCTCATGCTCATCTGCGTTCATCTGTGGCTTTGCTTCCGTTATGTTAGGATTAGCGCGGAGGATTACTAACGATCAGATATGAGCACTGTTCCAAATAAAATTATCTACTCAATGGTCGGCGTCGGAAAATATTACGACAAGAAGCCGGTCCTTAAAGACATTTATCTCTCTTACTTCTACGGCGCGAAGATAGGCGTCATAGGTCTGAACGGGTCTGGCAAAAGCTCTCTGCTCAGGATTCTCGCTAGCGTGGATAAGGAGTTCGTAGGAGAGACGATTCCCTCGCCGGGCTACACAGTTGGTTATTTAGAACAAGAGCCGCAGTTGGATGAGACGAAGACCGTGCGCGAGATTGTTGAGCAGGGCGCGCAGGAGACAGTCAATCTTCTGAAAGAGTTTGACGAGATCAATGCTCGTTTCGCGGAAGAGATGACGGATGATGAGATGGCTGCGCTCTTGGAGCGTCAGGGCGCTGTGCAGGAGAAGTTGGATGCTGCGGACGCATGGGATTTGGATTCGCGTCTTGAGATGGCTATGGACGCTCTGCGCTGCCCGCCAGGCGAGACCCCTGTAAAAATTCTTTCGGGCGGAGAGCGACGCCGCGTTGCGCTCTGTCGTCTGCTGCTACAGAAGCCTGACATTCTCTTGTTGGACGAGCCTACGAATCACCTTGATGCTGAATCTGTCGCGTGGCTCGAACAGCACTTGCAGAAGTACGCGGGCACTGTCATAGCCGTCACGCACGACCGCTACTTTCTGGATAACGTCGCAGGCTGGATTCTGGAACTTGATCGCGGCGAGGGAATTCCGTGGAAGGGAAACTACTCTTCCTGGCTTGAGCAGAAGCAGGAGCGCCTTCGACGAGAAGAAAAGTCTGAGAGCGAGAGACAGAAGACTTTGCAACGCGAGTTGGAATGGATTCGCATGTCACCGAAAGGTCGCCACGCGAAGGCTAAGGCTCGCATCAACTCTTACGAAGCACTGCTTAATCAGGAGAGCGAAAAGCGTCGTCAGGATTTGGAGATTTACATTCCGCCCGGCCCGCGTCTAGGCCAAAAGGTGATCGAAGCGGGGCGCGTGAGCAAAGCTTATGGCGATAATCTTCTCGTAGAAGACATGACCTTCTCGCTTCCTCCAGGCGGAATCGTTGGCATCATCGGTCCGAACGGCGCAGGCCGCGAGGTAAACTCGCGCGCTTACGTCGCGCGCTTCAACTTCTCAGGCTCGGACCAGCAGAAGAAGATAGGCGCTCTTTCAGGCGGCGAGCGCAACCGCGTTCACCTTGCGAAGATGTTGAAGGAGGGCGCAAACGTTCTGCTACTAGACGAGCCAACGAACGATTTGGACGTGAACACGATGCGCGCTCTTGAAGAAGCGTTAGAGAACTTCGCTGGCTGCGCCGTAGTCATCAGCCACGACCGCTGGTTTCTGGACCGCATAGCGACGCACATCCTGGCCTTTGAAGGCGACAGCCGCGTTACGTGGTTCGAGGGAAACTTTTCTGATTACGAGGCGGACAGAAAACAGAGATTGGGCGCAGCAGCAGACCAGCCGCATCGCATCAAGTATCGCCATCTGACGCGAGGCTGAGCAACAGCAAGCACACAAGCAGCCTCTCTAGTTTAAGAACAATAGAAACTTCTCTCTGAAATATTAAACTGCATTTTATAAACTGCGGTCCTCAGTCTATGATGTCCAGATGCCAACGCAGACTAGGGATAGGGCGATTGATGTTATAGAACTAAACGTTCCGCCTTTGACGCAAGGCAAGGGCGCGAAGAGTTTTCCGCGCAGGTTGGCCGCAACTCACAGATCAAAATTACCCATCATTGTCTGGTTAATCCTGAGTTTGATCTGGGGTTCTACGTGGCTCTTCATCAAGCTGGGTCTTGAGGACCTTCCACCTTTCACGTTCGCGGGCATACGATTTGTCATCGCTGCGTTAATCCTTCTCATTATCGTCGCAGTCAGACTCCATAAGCAGCGTCTTCCGCGCGACTGGCGCGATTGGGTATTGATTGCGGGGACGGGCTTTTTCTCTTTCGCCGTGAATTACGGTCTGCTCTTCTGGGGAGAGCAGCGCGTCTCATCAGGACTCGCCGCAATACTTCAGACCATCATCCCTGTCTTCGGACTCGTGCTTGCACATCTGCATCTTCCATCGGAGAGAATCACATGGCCGAAGCTCTTTGGCATCGCTCTTGGAATAGCGGGCGTCGCGTTGATCTTCTCGAATCAGATGGAGATGGGCGGGGCGGAGGCATTCAAGGGAAGCGTTGCGATTGTCATAGGCGCGTTCGCAGTCGCTTACTCGAACGTGCTTATTAAATTGCGCGGAAGCAAACTCGATTACGCAGTTCTTTCAGCAGGGCAGATGATAGCCGGACTGATTCCGCTGCTGATAGTAGGAACTCTATTGGAAGGGAGTCCGCTGAACTTGCATTGGACTCGTTTAGCGCTCGTCTCACTCTTTTATCTTGCGCTCGTAGGCTCCGTCGTAGCCTTTCTTCTCTTCTACTGGCTGGTCCGTCACATGGAGGTGACGAAGACTATGTTGATCTCGCTCGTTACACCGCTCATTGCAGTCACTCTCGGAGAGATCGTTCGCGGCGAAGAGTTGACATGGCGAATCGTAGTTGGCGGGGCGAGCATAATGGCTGGCATAGGTGTGGTTGCCTTGCGAAGATTGAAACGAGGGAAAGCAGCATGACTGATGAATGGAAGCGCGGGGATTACACCATCAGCACGGATAACGCTCGACTTGACTTGAACGTCATACACGATTACCTGAGCAATCATTCTTACTGGGCAAAGGGTCGAAGCCTTGAAACTATAAGACGCTCAATCGAGCACTCGCTCGCTTTCGGGGTTTACAAGGGGCGCGAGCAAGTTGGATTCGCGCGCGTCGTGACGGATTACGCGACGTTCGCGTGGATTGCGGACGTGTTCATACTGGATTCCTTTCGCGGGGGAGGCTTAGGCACCTGGCTCATGGAAGTCATCATCTCGCATCCTGAACTGCAAGGCTTTCGACGCTGGACGCTCTCCACGAAGGATGCTCACGAACTCTACCGTAAATTCGGCTTCACAGAATTGATGCGACCCGAAAGATGGATGGAAAGGCACGACCCGAAGACGCAGGAGAGATCGGATTATTGGAGGGATGAATGAAAAGGAAGAAGGGATGACTTCTAGTTTTACTTCATCCCTCATCTCTGCTCTTCTGCTCGCGCTTTCGCGGCGGCGACGACCTGTTTCAGACGCTCAATTTTCTGCTCGCAGGTTTCGCCGGGCACGGGGCCTGTGTCGAAGGGGGCGCGATGGAGTGCACCGCCCGGCGTAGCTCTGCGTGCTTGCGCCGTTTCTGTTACGGCGTCGGGCGCAAGGTCCGCTGGCGTTTCTGCTCCGGCTGCGGGCGAGGCTGTTGCTGCCGCAGGACTCAAGGGCACGGCTGAAGCCTGTCCAGTTGCAGCCTGCGCTTCTGCTGCCGGACGATGAGCGTCAGCTTGCGGGGATGAATCCGTGCCGGAGGTTGAAGCCGCTGTCGGCGTGGTTCGAGTTGGTGACTCGGCTTCAACGGCGACTGCTGCGCCCCCGCCTTCTGCTTCCAAAAGCGCTGCGCGTCGCTTGGCCTCTGCTACGACCCCGCGCAATCGTTCAAGTTTCTGCTCAAAAGTTTCGCCCGGTACTGGACCGCTCGCTCCGGGAATCGGACCGAACTTTGTTTGCGAAGATGACGGCTGCGCTGCGGCGGGTTTAGACGCTGCTGTCTGCTCTATAGCCACAGCTTGCGCGGGCGCTTTTGTTTCGGTAGATGGAGTTGCTTTAGTGGGCACAGGTTTAGTTGCTGCCGTCGCGGGCTTAGCGGCGGGAGCGTGCGGCGCTGCCTCTTCCTTTAGAACAAAGACGCCCTTGTCGTTCTTAACTATTGCAGGAAGCGTTCCGCCCGCTGCTTGCAGGATAGCTGCGAGTTCATTTTCGACGAAGCGCTGCTGCTTGAAGGGATCGCGCACGTGTCCCAAAGGCGGCCCCATGTAGAGCGTGCCGCAGGCTTGGCACTTGAATAGAACGTCGTCGCCCCTGAGATGAACTTCCGAAGGCTCGCCGACCGTCTGCAACTGCTTCAGGTGTCCGTTGCAGAGCTTTCCCTTCTCGTTCTTCTCGTTACAGACGGTCTGCGCGTTCACGATCTTCTTCGGCACTGGGGCTTGCGCCTGAGCCGTTGCGCTCTTGTTTGATGCGTCGGTCGCGTTGGCTGACATAAGCTTTCGGTCTATCCTTTTCGCGCTTCGGTTTCTATGCGATTTACTTCTGCGGTTGGCTTGCGTCGTCTATTGTAACTCTATCCGCCGGAGTTACAACCCTGAAAATAAGGTTTCAGTCTTCAAGCATTCGTTCGTGTCTCTTTGGACAGCGGCCTCGAATCGAATCGTGCCAGAAGAATCCGTCCTCTTCATCGTCGAATACATCCCAATGAAC
>QHXM01000167.1 GCA_003222945.1 Acidobacteriota bacterium | reverse complement strand
GTTTTCCGCACGGACCAGCGCGCGCAGTTCCGTCTGTAACGTTGTCATCAGAAGCGCCGCGCCTATTCCCTTGCCGCTCACGTCCGCAACCCAGAAGGCGCAAGCTTGAGGCGAGAGCACGACAACATCGTAAGCGTCGCCGCCCACGTCGAAACATGCCTGGCTCGTTCCCCATGCTGAAAACGGTGCAGGCAAATCTATCTTTCCAGAAGGCGGGAGGAGTCGCTGCTGTATTCCTCTAGCAAGCTCAAGCTCTGTTGCCAGAAGCTGCGCGCGAAAAGCCTCTTGCGCCAACTGCTCGCGCTCAACCGCTACGGCTGCGAGCGCGGCGAACGATTCAAGGTACGAAAGGTCCGCGCCGGAGAATTCATCGCTTCGCCTGTTGATAGCCTGCAACGCGCCCATCAACTCGCCTTCGGGATTCTTCAAGGGAACGCAGAGCATATTTCTTGTGACAAAGCCTGTGCGCTTGTCCGTCGCAGAATCAAAGCGAGTGTCAGCCGCGACATCGTTTATCAAAAGACTCTCACCCGTCTCTGCGACGAAGCCTGCAAGCCCTACACCTCTTTCCAGAATAATCTCCACACGCTCAGACCCGGACATCTGGCGAGCGTGCAGCTTCCCTGTCCGGGCATCTCTGAGGAAAGCTGTGGCGCGCTCGCAGTCAAGCTGTATTTTGAGGAGTTCGAGTATGGCTTGCAGTATGTCGTCAAGTCCTGACGCACGGTTGAGAGTCTCGCTCGCAGTGACCAACGCTTCAAGACGCTGTAGGCGAACCTCGTCGGGCAGGTTGCTCAGGATAGCTATTGCGCTCGTCAATCCTATTCTCCTTCCGAAAAGAGTTTGGCTGCATCCTAACACAAAAAATGAGACACATGGACGCAGCGCATAGTAAAAGGCAGCAAGGACTCAACGCCTCTTGCTGCCTTCTGCCTACTGCTTACTGCCTTCTGTTTTTACCTAGGCCCTGAAGCGCGAACAGTCACTTCCGTGCCGTTCATCAGTTCAAGGTCATTCTGTCCCTGAACATAGACTGAGCCTGCGCCAGCGCCTGCGCCAAGGATTGCACCTATGGCAGCGCCTTTGCCTCCGCCAGCAATCGCGCCGATTATTGCGCCGACGGCTGTGCCGACTGCTGCGCGCTGCTCTGTCTGTGTGGTCTGGTTTCTATCTCTGACTGAGCCTTCATTATCAACGCTGACGGTCTCGCCATTCTGTGCTCGCACACTCTCTGCGATTCCTGCGAACCTGTAGGTCTGACCGTTTCGCAAGGTTATGCTGTCGAAATTCAGACTCATCTGCGAGCGGCCAGTTATGCGACCTGAGCGGCTGACGTTTGAGACGTAGCCGTTGATGGTCGCGCCCTCGTATTGATATGGCGAACGAACAGTCATAGTGAAGCGATCATTGTCGCGCGTGTCCCTAGTCGTGAGATTGTTGTTAAGAACCGCTACAATCTCCGTTCCATCTGGCACGACGAAATCGCCGTTCGCTGCGACTGTTCCAGTGTTATTTGGATAGCCTCCGTTCGTTTGATAACCTGGACTGCCGTTGTAAATATTCAACTGCGCAACGTCCGATGTCTTGTCATAAACGCTTACGACCGTGACGGGCGCAGAAAGGTTTGTCTCAGTGATTCGACGAACGACACGAAGGCGACGACCTGCTTCAATCGGCTCGAAGGTCACGCTGAAGTCGTTGCCCGTGTCGCCAGTAGTTGAGACTGAGAGTTGATCGCCGTAGAGCGACGAGCGTACGCGAATGCTTCGTCCGTTCGGGCTTGTCTCCACGCGCTCCGCGCCGTCCGCATCAAAAGTGAACTGAGGAGCGCGCGACGAAGCGATTGTCACGCTGCGACCGCGACGATCAATCGCGAGCGTCGTAGGCGACTCTAACCTCGCAGTCAATCTGTCCAGAACACGTTGCCTGTCGTTGTAAGGAAGGCTGCGTGCAGCTCGCTCCGCGATTGAACGCGCATCATCTGAGCGCGCGGTGTTCAGAGTGTAAGTGCCTGTCAAACCGCCAGAGGCCGTGTTGACGGGCGGATAGTTGTTCCATTTACCGCTTGACGACTATTAACGCGGTCGTTTAATTGCGAAACCGCGCTCTGGAAATCTCTGACGAACGCGCTGATGTCGTCGCCATTGTTGGTCGTGTTGACGCGATTGCGATTTAGAGTCGCATCAACGTCGCCACGAAAGATGTCTGTACGACTTTGTATGCGGCTAACGAGTTGCCGCACCTGATAGTTGCTGACGCGATAATTCCTTCCCTGCGTCTGAGCCATCACGCTCAGACCCGCGAGCAGAAATACAAGCGTCAGACTGAAGATTTGTCTGATTCGATTCATCACCCATCCCTCCAATTTTCAAGATTGCTAGTTTTTTCAAACAGGGGGAAAAGGGAGAATTTTTTAAGGGAGAGTCAAGGGAGAGGCAAAAGCGGTGCGAGCCGTTTGAAGTGGGGGACGGCTCTCTTTGGGCTGCTACCAGCGTGTTCGCTAATAGGATATCAAATAAGTGCGCTCAGATTCAAAGGGGCGCACTATAATTGGCGGGTTGCATGTCGCCATGCCCCGCTCTTTGGGGAAGAGCAACCCGTTAAGTCTGATTCAAATATAGACTGTCGGGTTGCCGCGCTGAATGCTAGAGCGCACAGCTACTGAATTCTTTGCATCGTCACGGTGACGAGCGGATCATCACCGGCTGTCTTGCTGTAAGAGACGAAGTACCCGGCGTCAGGATAGCGTATCAACTTAAATATCCCGCCATCCGCCTTAGGCTCTATGTCCGTTCCGAATACTGACTTTGGAACAGGCGCATCCTTAACGCCCAGGTAACTGACAGAGACTGCCATCACCTTGCCCTTGTCGTAATAGACCTGGGCTGTCTCACTATCAGAAAACATGAAGAAGTCTTGAGCGTCGCTCTTATCTTTTGGATCGCCAAGTTTTTTACGAACATCCTCAGCGCTCATGCCGATGCGTACACCCTTGTATTCAACATATAACGGCTTGTCCGCTTTCTTAACGCCCGCGCCTTGCGCTCTGACTGCGGGCGCTGCAATGCCCAGCAAGATAGTCGCCAGAAAAGCAGCTAGGGCGAGCATGAAGGGGCGCGTTACAAATCGTAAAGAGGTGGGGGACATGGAATGCATCCTCCTTTCAAATCAACCATCCTAGAAGTATCTGTATTCTAGCCACAATTAGGTTTAAGATTCAATGAATTTATGGTATGGCCGGACAAATTTTTGGATAGATGGGTTGGCAAAGGCTATTCAATCTTGCGTGAATTGTTAAGTTTAATCTCAACACAGAGACGCAGAGTAATCAGAGGGGCGCAGAGGAAAACAATGAACGCCTCTGCGTAACCTCTGTGTCCTCTGCGTCTCTGCGGTGAATAATCACCAGTTCAACACGCAAGATTGAATAGACCCTGTCCTCACGCTCCAGACATACCTGCACCTCTCTATGCTATCCTTTAAGCTAGACTGGAGGAACAATTTTTATGAGCAGCGAAGAGACGAAAGCTACTATCTACCTGGCGGGCGAAGACCTCTTCGTGGGCGTCAGCCCTAGCGGTCACGCGCAGGTTCTGGACACGAACCATGAACGCTCAAGCGCGGCAACGCCTGTGGAACTTCTGTTGATTGCGCTCGGAAGCTGCACCGCAGTTGATGTCATTTCTATATTGCGAAAGAAGCGAGAGCAGGTGACGGACTACCGCGTTGAGGTCAGAGGCGAGCGGCGAACCGAACACCCGCGAGCCTTCACGCGCATGGAGGTTCGACACATCGTGCGAGGTCGCAAAGTTTCAGAGAAATCGCTCGCTCAAGCCATAGAACTTTCCGAAACAAAGTATTGCAGCGTCGCAGCAACGCTCCGACCGACGGTTGAAATAGTCTCAAGCTACGAGATCGTAGAAGAAGGCGAAAGCGATTCATGACATTGAATTTTTCGCGCGTGCCAGCCTGCAAAAAGCCTGCGAGGATTTCGTCAGGTTGGCGGTGGGCCAAGAGGGGCAATTGTTCCAATCAAATTTCGATTCCGGTCCGCTGATTTCATCGGGGGGGGGGTTTGTCATGCACGTCTCGTTTCGTTCGCTTCTTCGCAACGCTCTCATCGCAATACTTCTGGCGATCAGTTCTTCTCTACTAACAGTTCAAGCTCAGGACAATTTGATCAGGTGGGAGGGGTTCGATTTCGCCACGCGCAAGGTTGATTTGTCCGAGATAAAAGATTTGAACCTGGACGATCTGAAATTCCTTCGCGGCATAGTCTTCGGTCGTCATGGCCGCGTCTTCAAAGACGTTGACATCGAGAGCTATCTGAAAGAGCGCAAGTGGTACAAGCCAGACCCGAACTTTAAGAACTCCGTGCTTAACGACACTGAGCGACAGAATCTTGATGTCATACGCGAAGCCGAAGCCGCCAGGCACGACAACATTCAGCCCGGCGACCTGCGTTTCTATCAAAATCGCGCGTTCACGATTAAACAGTTGGGCGAGCACACGGGCGCAGAGTGGCGCGTGCTTCGCGCTGAGATAGAGGCGATTCACGGCAAGCGATTCGACGACGAACCCTGGCTTCAACAGTATTTCGATGAGCGTTACTGGTATGTCGCAGATTCTCACTACGACCCGAAACAACTCTCATCTGTCGAGCAGAAGAACCTGCAAACCATCGCCGCCGCAGAGAAGCGTGCTCGTCACTTAGCAGTTTCTCCCGGCGACATGGAGCTATTCCAGAACGCCTCGTTGACTGAAGAGATGCTCGAAGGCTTGAGCCTCAACGAGCTTCGTTTGATGCGCAACGAGTTCTACGCGCGCAGAGGGCGCACGTTCGGCGCTGCCTGGCTTCAGCAATATTTCGACATGCAGCCCTGGTACACGGCTTCGGAGGATGGCAATAAGACGGCAGAGCTTCCACCGATTGAAAAGCAGAACGTTGAAACAATCGTCAAGGTCGAGCGAAGGCTGCACGACGAGTTGAGCACAAAACCACTCTCAAAAAGAGTTCTTGAAGGTCTTTTTATTGAAGACGCGCGACGCCTGCGCGACGAAATCTACGCGCGCCACGGCAAGGTCTTCAAAGATAAGGCTTCGCAGAAATATTTCAGCAGCTTCGATTGGTACAAGCCCGATTTGAAGTTCAATGAAAACTCTTTGACTGCCTTGGAGCGCAAGAACTACGCGGCCATACTCTCTTACGAGCGCAAGGCCACCAGCATGATGAATGCTGTTGAAGGTTGATAAGGCCAAAGCCTTAGCTCCGCGTGCCGGAGCAAAACAAAAACGAAAAATCAAACAAGGCCGTGACCCAGTTGCCCGTGTCGCGGTCTTGTTTGCTAAACTCAGCTTGATTATCCGCAGATGGCTTTATAAGCGGAAAGCAACGAGTTGATTTTTCGGAGCGTCTCAGCGTCGGTACTAATGTCAGTACCACCTGCGATACTGATATACCCAACGATTATTTTATGAACTACATCATCTCGCTGTTACTATTCTTTTCAACTTTCAACTCTGCAACTCTCCCTCGCGCCGCTACCGTTCGCGCAAATCTTTCGGCAGCCTCTTTTTCGCCTGACCTTCAATCGAAAGAGAATGAGTTGAGCGCGGTGCGCAGGCTTGACCGTGAGGGTCGCGGCGCGGATGGAAAGTTGCCGCAGTTGACTTCCGACGAACATCTAAGGCGCGGGAACATCTATCTAGCCAACCGCGCGTTCGCGGAAGCGCGCGAGCATTTTCAGGCTCTCATTGAACGCTATCCGACGGACCGCTTCGTTCCTGCTGCGCTGCTCGGCATAGGGCGCTCATACTTTCAGATGCGCGGCTACGAGGAGTCAGTTTCTTACTTTGAGCGTCTCACGCGGGATTACTCTCAGACAAAAGAAGGGCGCGAAGGTCTCTACTGGCTGGCCTCTGCGTTTCTAAGATTGGGACGAGCATCGGAAGCAGCGGACCATTACCGCGAGTATACGGAACGCTATCCTGCGGGCGAGAAGATAGATTTCGCTTACCTGAACGTGATAGACAGCCTGCGCGAGGCCGGACGCACGAACGACGCTATTCAATGGATCACGCGAACAAGAGAGAAGTTTTCGGGAACTTACATAGCAACGAATGCGCTCTTCGCACGACTGCGTCTGGACGTTGCGGGCGGCGATTGGCAGCACGCGATTCAAACTGCCGACGAACTTCGTTCAGCCTCGTATTCAAAGAAGGTTATGACCACGCCCGACGAAGTGGCTTATCTCAAAGCATACAGTCTGGAGCGCGCCGGAAGAAAAGAAGAAGCCATCAATGCTTACATGATAATCCCAGACCGCGCTGATTCTTACTACGGCTGGCTCGCAACCAACAGGCTTCTCTCTATCGTTGACGCTTCAAGGCGCGCGGCTGTTAACGCTCGCATGGACCGCGTCAACGCTCAGATAAACGCTTCCGCCTCGCTTTACCCTGTGCCTTACCGCGAAACAATCCTGCGAGAAGCTAATCGTCGGAGAATAGACCCGCGACTTGTGCTCGCAATCATGCAACAGGAGAGCGGCTTTCGGCCTCGCGCTAAATCCGGCGCAGCCGCGCGCGGACTTCTGCAATTAACGATTGACACTGCGACGAAGTATGCGGCGCACGTAGGTCTCAACAATCTTCAAGACGATGATCTTTACCGCCCGGAGACATCCATTCTTCTAGGCTCTGAATACATAGCGGAACTGGTCCGCATGTTTCCGAATCTGCCCGAAGCGGTCGTCGCTTCCTACAACGGCGGCGAGGACAACGTAGCGCGCTGGGTAAGTCGCGCGAAGCAACGCGACGCGGGAGTCTTCACTGCTGAAGTTGGCTTTGATGAGACGAAGGCTTACGTCTATAAAGTGATGGCGGGCTATCGCGCCTACAAGCAACTTTACACAAGCGACCTTCAGAGGAAATGATGAATACAGAATGATGAATGATGAATAGAAAAACCGTCTGCCTTTCCATTCATCCTTCATCATTCCGCATTCATCATTTCGTTAAGGCTCCGGGCTATAACGTCTATCCTCGAAACCCGTAGAGCCTTCGCGTCGTCTCAAAGCATCCGGTCTTGGATAGCGGCGCGGGATGATGCCGAGACGAACGAGCGAGTCGTGATATTCGTAGCGAATCGTTATATCGCCCGCAGGATGAGATTCCAGATTTAGATTTATCCAGGTGACGTCGTTCCTGACGTTTCGTCCGATTCCTGTCGCAGCATAATCGTCATCCGGTCTGGGCGTTGTCTCCGCGTTCTTAGACTGTGCGCTGCTGCCAGCCTGCGGCGATATCGGCTCTTTGTCGCTGCGCCTCTCTTCGTCACGATCAACCCTGTCATCGTAAGGTCTGGGCGGGCGCTGTGGCGGCACTACGACGATTGGACGATTCTCTCGGAAGAAGACTGCGGAGATGACACCAAGATTCGCAGTCTGTCCAATCTTCGCTCCGTAGGAATCGCCCTCGGTCGTGAAGTAGAAGCGGCGTGTGCGCGATGAACTCATCTGCCAGCCGTTGATTGTGATCGTGCCATAAGGCTCAATCACCCACTTGCTTGCTTCCCACGCAGAAGTGCGCCGCGCGTCAATCGTGTTCATCCCGTCAACAGAAAGAGCAACGGCCACGCGCACGCCCAGAGGATTGTGAACGCGAATCTCATACTCTTCGCCTTCCAACGCCTCGACGTAACGACGCCCGCGCGCGGCGTACTCTTCAAGCGGCGTCCCGTTCACAAGCACTTCGATTTCAAATCCACCGTCCGAGACCACAGGCTCAGGGTTAGGCTCAGGCACATTAACCATTTCACCAACGTTCGCCAGCGTCTTTCCCGTAGAGAAGGCGAAAGCCCCCAGGAGTAGAAGGCCAATGACGGAGATAACTGTCACAACTGTTTTCTTCATTTCTCCCTCCACATTTTGCGCAATAACATTAGGCTGGTCATGCAGTGTGAACGTTTCGCGCAAGCTTTTCTTGCAAATGCCTGGACGAGCGCGCTAACTATTTTCTGTAGCGGTTAGGCTTACGAAAGTAATTAACAGGGATAGACCGAGATTGACAGGATGAAAGAGTAAGCAGCCTTTTGCTTCTCTCTTTCTTCATCCTATCCATCTCGGTCTATCCTGTTTGAATCTTCCTCCCATAAACTGATCCACTGCCGATTTTTCGCTCGTGAAGATACAAAAACGGCTGTCTCTCAAGTTTAATCCTGTGGTATAGATTATAGGCTCTTTTAGTTCAATCAAACTCTATCCACTATTAATTCGGTAGCGAATGGCACAGACCTTAGCAAAACGTAGCGCGAAAGACGCGCCGCAGGAGGCGGGCAATTT
>QHXM01000087.1 GCA_003222945.1 Acidobacteriota bacterium | reverse complement strand
CAAATGACGCCACCTTTGCCGCCGCCGTAAGGGATGCCGACGGTAGCGCACTTCCATGTCATCCATGAAGCGAGAGCTTTGACTTCATCCAGCGTGACCTGCGGATGATAGCGTATGCCGCCCTTCGCTGGTCCGCGCGCTATGTTGTGCTGAACGCGATAGCCCTCGAAGACCTGTACCTCGCCGTTATCCATCTTGACAGGGATGGAGACTATCAACTGCCGCTTAGTGTTCTTCAGCACGCGCCGCATGGAGACTTCTAACTCAAGGTAATCCGCCGCACGGTCAAACTGCTGCTTAGCAATCTTGAAAGGATTTAACTCCTCCTGTAAAACTGCCATTCCCGCCTGTTGTGCCATTTTAAGCGTTCCCTCCATTGTGAAAAGCAGAATTCAGAATCCAGAATCCAGAATGAAAAGAAAATCTGTAATGCGGGTTGCAGCCCTTTCCCATTCTGACTCCTGACTTCTGGATTCTGAATTCTGCTTTTAGTCTTCCTTCTCTTCAATCTCCGTGATGTCGTCTTTTGTGAAGAGGTAGGTTCGCATGTGTTTGTCGAAGACAGGGTTGATGCGGCGCAGGTATTCAAGCCCCATCATAGCGTGCTCTATCTCTTCGTCGCGGTTGTGTTCGAGTATGCGCCGAAGCTGATCGTCACGGGTCGCCTGCGCGCGCTGGTTGTACCAATCAACTGCCTCCAACTCTTCCTGCACGGATTTTACTGCGCGCGAAAAATTGAGCGCCTCTTCGCTCATCTTGTCATAATCTTCATGCCACTCTGCGCTTGTCGCCATGCCTGCTCTCCAGATATGAGATCGTCTTGCGCCGTTAATCCTAAAAGAATTGCGCCTGACTGTACAGAGAAAAGTTGGCAGCTGGCAGTAGGCAGTAGGCAGTTAAAAGCAGGAGAAATCGAACAAAAAATCGCCCTCTGCTTTCCGCCTTCTACCTTCTGCCTTCTACCTTCCATGTTTTTACTGCCAACTGCCTGCTGCCAACTTTTATGGAACATTTCATTAACAACCGGAGTCTAAACAAACTGAGCAGACGCTCCCAGAAGACCCGCATGGCACCGGCATGGGAGGAATAGAGATGTTTGCAAATCTGATTGAATCGAGTTCCCACAAAGGTGACTATGCGCGAAACGGAAAATTCTTTTTAGGAACGCTGGTCGTTTACGCCCTTGCTTTTCTTGCAATCGGCGTCGGCAGTATCTACGCCTACAACGCTCAGATAGGAAATGACAGTCTTCAGTTGGTCTCGCTCGTGATCCCTATCGAATCGTCTGAAGTTCAGCCGGTTCAGAATAGAGCACAGCCAAGACAAGCTGGCAGCACAATTAAAAATTCAGGGGCAGTTGTCGTCAGAACGCCGCCCAAAATGGTGACAACGGACTCGCGCGTAATACCGAATGAGGTTTCTGTAGCTCCGTCTGGACCGGAATTGCCAATTAACACGAATTGGAGGATCGGCAATCCAGGACCAGACAACATCTTCGGCGGCACCGGCGGCAATGCTGGCAACAACACTGGCGGTAATGGGTCTAGCGGCGGCTCCAAGATGGATGAGCTTATGAAAGAGACACCGCCACCACCAATTAAGAGAGAGACTAAGCCAGCGGGACCAGCGCCTATAATTTCAAAGGGTGTGGTCAACGGCAGCGCGATTGATCTTCCGAAACCCGTTTACTCGCCTATCGCTAAGGCTGCGCACGCTTCCGGCATGGTCACCGTACAGGTTTTGATAGATGAGAGAGGCAAAGTGATTTCAGCTAAGGCTGTGAACGGTAATCCGCTTCTGTTCGCAGAGTCTGTCCAGGCAGCCTATCGCGCACGATTTACGCCGACGCTCCTTTCAGAACAGCCCGTGAAAGTCTCCGGCATCATTACCTACAACTTCCTGCTGCAATAGGAAACATAGTGAATAGTGAATAGTAGAAAGCGGTTTTTAACTATTCAGTATTCACTTTTCACTTTTCTCGGCACACGCGCGCTGATGCCGCAGGTGATTTCGTAGGAGAGCGTGCCGGCAGTCCCTGCTATCTCTTCTGCCGTAACCGATAGATTGCCGTCCTCTCCCAAAAGGGTCACGCGGTCATTCAACGCGACGCCCTCCACATCCGTCACGTCAATGATAGTCAAATCCATAGAGATGCGACCGACTACCGAAGCGTAAGTACCGCGCACTATGACGCGCCCGCGATTCGAGAGAGCGCGCACGTAGCCGTCGTTGTAGCCGATGGGAAGTACAGCTACAAGCATTTCTCTGGAAGCCTCGAACGTGCAACCATAGCCGATGGTCTCACCTTTGTGAATGCGCTTCAAAAGAATTATGCGCGAGCGCAATGTCATGACGGGTTTTAGTTCCGGCGTTGTGTGGGACGGAGGAAGAATGTCGCGCCAGAGTCCGTAAAGCACGCCGCCGGGTCGCACCATGTTGCCCCATGAATCGGGATGCGCGAACGTGCCCGCAGAATTCGCCAAATCCTCAAAGGTCGGCTTGTATCCACGCTCGCGTAAAGTTTCAACCGCCTGACGAAAACGCGCGACCTGCTCGTCCGTGAAGCTATCAAAGGCCGGATTATCTGCGGCGGCAAAGTGCGTCATCACGCCATCAACGCGAATGTTCCTGAACATCGAGAGCGCATCGGCAAATTCTCGAACTTCATCGAAGCGCACGCCTAAGCGTCCCATGCCCGTATCAATCTTCAAGTGAACATCGGCAATCTTTCGCGCCTCGCCAGCCGCGCGATCAAGTGCTTCAATCATGTCAAGACGATAAACAACAGGCACGAGCGATTCGTCCAGGCAAAGCTTCTCCTGTCCTTCCCAGAAGCCGCCCAGACAAAGGATCGCCTGAGTGATACGAGCGCGCCTTAGCTCAATTGCCTCCTCCGGCGTTGCAACGGCAAACCACTCCGCGCCCTCTCTATTGAGCCTTCGCGCACACTCAATAGCCCCGTGCCCATAAGCATTCGCTTTGACAACAGCCATCACCTTGACGCTCTCGCCCACGCGATTCTGCACCCAATTAAAATTGGACGCCAAAGCATCAAGGTCAATCTTAGCCCAGGTCGGTCGCTGCCCGGACATTTCAATCTCTCTCTCTTCTAATCGTTCAGACTTCAACAGTCACCTGCCAAATCACACAGCGCCGTAAACCTTAACAGGCCAGGCGGCTTTAATTTGCTGCTTGCCGAAACAGTCGGCAGAATAGATTGATTGTAGCTGTCAGCGCAAAGGCAGGAAGAAGCAGACTCGAATCTGCGAGTTGAATGCATAATCACTCGCGCCACATATTTTCAAAGCGCGTGAATTCTTTAAGAAACGCGAGCTTGATATTCCCCGTTGGGCCGTTGCGCTGTTTGGAGACGATAATCTCAGCAATGCCTGCGTTCTCTTCGGTCCGGTTGTATTGCTCTTCACGGTAGATGAATGCAACCACGTCAGCGTCTTGCTCGATTGAGCCGCTCTCTCTCAAATCACTCAGTTGCGGTTTGTGGTCCGTGCGGTTCTCTGGCGCGCGCGACAACTGCGATAGAGCTATAAGAGGAACGTTCAACTCTTTCGCCAGACCTTTCAACTCGCGCGAGATTTGCGAGACCTCCTGCTGGCGCGACTCCACGCGACGGGATGATCCTGACATTAGTTGCAGGTAGTCAATGATTATCAGGTCAAGCTTCTTCTGCTCCGCCGCCAATCGCCTTGCCTTCGCGCGCATCTCAAGCACAGTAATGCCCGGCGTGTCGTCAATAAAAATCTTCGTCTCCGTTAATGTCCCAAGCGCGCCAGCGAGCCGCGCCCATTCGTCGCGCGAGAGAAAACCGCTGCGAAAACGGTGCGCGTCAACGTGCGCTTCCGACGAAAGCATACGCATCACAAGAGACTCCTTCGACATCTCCAGCGAGAAGATTCCTACAACAGCCTGGGCGTGAATCGCCGCGTTCTGGGCCAAGGTTAAAGCGAAACTCGTCTTCCCCATTGACGGTCTTGCCGCGACGATTACCAAATCGGAAGCTTGTAACCCGGATGTTATCTGGTCTAGCTCATTAAAGCCTGTGGTCAGCCCCGTCAGCATAGCGGAGCGCCCGGCCATCTCCTGAACATGAATAAGCAAAGAATCGGCGACGGGCTTGACGTGCATGAAACCCTGTCTGGTTCTTTCGTCCGCGAGAGCAAAGATAGCCTGCTCCGCGTGGTCCAGGATTATCTCTGCCTCGTCTTCCTCTTCCAACGCTTCGCTCGTTACTTTGTTGCAGACCTTTACGAGTTGGCGCAGCATGGATTTGTCGCGCACCATCTTTGCGTAGTGCGCTATGTTCGTAAAATGCGGAAGGCCTAGAAGCAGATTGCTGATGAAGGATAGACCGCCGACCGATTCTATCTCACCTTCGCGGCGCAATTCTTCTGCGATGAGAATCTGATCTATCTTCGAGCCGCGCTCCATAAGCGCGATCATCGCCAGGAAGATGCGCCGGTGCGCTGGGATGTAGAAGTCTTCAGGTCTTAATAGCTCAATGGCCTGGTTGATGACACCGTTATCGAGAATGATTGCGCCGAGGATCGCACGCTCGCTCTCAGCGCTGTTAGGCAATGGCCGTTCAAGCATCTGATCGCGTGCTGTTTCAGCAACGAAGTTTGCCATCGGGAGTTTTTACTATAGATGAAGAGCCAGCGTATAAAGATAAAAATGGCTGCGAAGCGCGTCGGATTGCTCGTTTAAGCGCTGCCTCTCCTGGAAGCAGCCCCGCGCGCTTCGCAGCGCACTATACTACACAGCGAGAGGCGCGACAATGTTTACTCGTTAAGTCGCACCTCTCGCGTAAGATTTTTAGTTATTGGCTGGCAGAAGCATCTGAGTTTTCCATAGTCGCTTCCGCAGTTTCGTCCACTTGCGTGTCAGGTTGAGTCGCAGCCTCTGTCGCTTCTTCTTCCGCTCGGCTTTCGCCTTCGGCAGCAACTTCGACCGGAATCTCGACTATAACCTCTCTATGAAGGCGCACGGGGACTGTGAACTCGCCCGTCTCCTTAATAGGCTCGCGTAAATTGATGCGCCGCCGGTCCACTTCGTAGCCGCGCTCCTTCAGAGCTTCTGTGATGTCCATAGAGGTCACAGAGCCATAGAGTATTCCGTGCTCTCCAACCTTGCGAGCAAATCTCAAACGCAGAGAGCGCATCTGCTCTGCCTGAGCCTCGGCTGTGGACTTCTCTCTGACCTCTTTCTTCAAGAGTGCCGCGCGCTCCTGCTCAATCCGCTTGACGTTGCTCGCCGTTGCTTCTACTGCAAGCTTTCGCGGCAGAAGATAGTTGCGCGCATAGCCCGCCTTGACTCTTACAATCTCGCCGCGCGCTCCCAAATCATCAACATCTTCGCGCAGGAGGACGTTTGTGTGTGCCATCTCTCTTTTCTCCTCCCTTCGGTTAATCTGTTGCGTATGGAAGCAGCGCAATGTTGCGCGCTCGCTTGATTGCTTCACTCAACATGCGCTGGTGCGTTGCGCAAGCGCCTGAGATTCTACGCGGCAGGATTTTGCCGCGCTCAGGGATATAGCTCTGCAAGAGCTTCACGTCCTTGAAATCTATTAGGTCAACTTTTTCAATGCAGAAGCGGCAAATCTTGCGGCGATGCATACGACGCCCACCCGGGCCGCCGCGCCCTCCGCCCCCGCCGCCTCGTCCGCCGCGCTCTATCTCTTCTTCGACTTCAAAGATGCTATCACGATCATCATAATCTCTCGACATAACTTTCAATCCTCTCATATTGATTGCGGATTTCGGACTGCGGACGGGCGGATTGAAAAGACGAATCATTGCTTTTCTCAATCCGAAATCCGCATTCCGCAATCGTCTGACTTATTCTTCAGATGCGCTGCTTGTTTCTTTCGCTTCGCGGCGCGAAGATGAGGCCGTTGAGCCTCTGGAGGCGCGACGAGTTGCCTTTCGTGCGCGTTTTGCTTTGAACTTCTCCGCGCGCTGTCGGTCTTCGTCAACACGCACGGTGATGTAGCGCAAGACCTGATCGTTAACGCGCATACGTCGCTCAAGCTCCGCAATCTCGCGCCCAGTGCCTTCGACCTCAAACAGCACATAGAAGCCGTCGGTCTTGCGACCAATCGGATAGGCAAGCTGGCGGCGTCCCATGTTCTCAACCTTTGTAATCGAGCCGCCCTGGTCCTTTATTATCTGTTGCAGGTTTTCGTTCAGACGTGTGATGTCGTCATCGGTGACACTTGTGTCCACTATGAACATCACCTCATAGATTCTCTGTGTAGCCAAAATTCATCCTCCTCTTGGATGTCTAGCCTCATTCGATGAAGCAAGAAGGGAAAGTTTAGTTAATAGTGAAAAGTGAATAGTTAAAAACCGGTTTCCACTATTCACTTTTCACTATTAACTTTTCACTGTTGTAAAGTGCCATTGCTTTGTCAATGCCGTCGCGTAGGACGGCGCGAAGCGCTTGTGCGCTCCGCTCTAAAATTTCATCTAGCGCCGCGCGCTCCGTTCTTGAAAACTCTTCGAGCACAAAGTTCTTGGCATTCGTCAACGGATGCTCCGGTTGAATTCCTATGCGCAGGCGCATGAATTCGTCCGATCTGATGCAAGCGATAATTGATTTCAAACCATTGTGACCGCCAGCAGAGCCGCGCCGCCTGAGCCGTATCGTTCCGAACGGAAGCGCGAGGTCATCGCTTATGACGATCAGACTCTTCGCTCTGGCGCTTTCGCTCTCCTGCTTGGCGAGCAAACAGGCAATCGCTTCGCCGCTCAGATTCATGTAGGTCTGCGGTTTGACGAGTTCTACGCGAACGCCTTCAATCTCCGCTCGACCGACTAGAGCGCGACAGTCTTTGCGTTTCACTAAAGCTCCGGCTTCACGCGCAACGAGATCAACGAGCATGAAGCCAAGATTGTGGCGCGTCCGCTCATACTCCGCACCCGGATTGCCAAGACCGACGATAAACATAAATCAAAAGGTAAAAGGTAAAAGGTAAAAGTGAAGAAGAAGTGCTCGCTGGCTTGTCTTCCCTTTTGCCTTTTACCTTCTTCCTTTTTACTTCTCTTCGCCTGCCTCGCCTTCCTCTTCCTTCTTGCCCTTGCCGATTACTTCAGGCTCGGCTGGCTCTTCCTCGACGACAGGCGCTGCGACAGGCTCTTCGCGCGTGATGCCGACAGTTGCAATCACTGTTTCGGGCGATTCCAGAATCTCAATGTTCGTGTCAGCCGGTATGTCCGAGATGTGCAGCACGTCGTGGACTTTCAGATTAGACACATCTAGATTGAACGCTTCGGGAATGTTGCGCGGGTCGCAGCGAATCTCTATCTCGCGCAGGATTTGCTCAAGAACTCCCTGCTGCTCACGAACGCCTTCAGGCTCTCCAACCAGATGCACCGGCACTGTGACTTCAATCTTCTGCCCCTTGACCAGCCGCTTCAAATCCGCGTGAACGAGTCGGCCACGTACAGGGTCAATCTGCCGGTCGTGGAACATCACTTCGCTCGCGCCCACGCCTTCAACATCAATCGTGAAGATCGTGTTGTAGCCCGTATCGGATCGAAGGATAGCCGCCAGGTCGCGTATGGGAGCGACAGCCGAAACCGCTTCGCCCTCGCCACCGTAAACCGTTACGGGAACTAGCCCCTCGCGCCGCGTGCGCCGCGCATCATTTTTGCCGCGCCCATCTCTCTTTGTAGCGCGAACTGTAATCTCTTTTCTTTCAGCCATAATTTCTCCCGTAAAAGTTTCAAGTTTCAGGTTGAAAGTTTCAAGTTAAACGCCAGTCTTGGAACTTGAAACCTGAAACTTGAAACATAAGTGTTTGCCCTTCTAAACGAAGAGCGAAGAGACGCTCGTCTCCTCGTGGATCGACTTAATCGCTTTCGCAAGAAGCGGTGCGATACTTAAAACCATTATGTTCTCCAACTCACACGCGCCGTCATGAAGCGGAATGGTGTTGGTCACAACCATCTGCTCGATGTCGGAATCGGCAAGCTTGTCGCACGCGCGACCAGACAACACAGGATGCGTGAAGCAGGCGTGCACGCGCTCCGCTCCATTCTTTTTCAACGCGCGCGCAACCTTCGTCAAAGAGCCGCCCGTGTCGCACATATCGTCAACTATCAAACACGAACGCCCTTCGACATCCCCCACGACATTCATCACCTCCGCGACATTAGCCTTCTCGCGCCGCTTGTCGCAAAGAGCAAGTTGCGCAGGCTCGCCCGACGCGGATTTAAGACGCTTGGCGTAAGCGCGTGCGCGTTCCGCTCCGCCCGTGTCGGGCGCAACCACCGTCAGGTTCGGCAGCGGGTTCTCCTGATAGTGACCGATCATAACGGGCGCTGCGTAAAGATGGTCCACAGGAATGTCAAAGAAGCCTTGAATCTGCGCCGCGTGCAAATCCATCGTCAACACGCGCTGCGCTCCGGCTGTCGCAATCAGGTTCGCCGCGAGCTTCGCAGCAATCGGAACGCGCGGGCGATCCTTCTTATCCGAGCGCGCGTAACCGTAATAAGGAATCACAGCCGTCACGCGCTCGGCAGACGAGCGGCGAAAGGCGTCCAACATGACGAGCAGTTCCATAAGGTGCGAGTCCGTCGGAGGGCACGTCGGCTGGACTATGAAGATGTCGCCGCCGCGCACGTTCTCGTCAATCTGAAAGTTGAACTCGCCGTCCGAGAAACGCTCTGTGTATGCGCGGCCCGGATCGCAACTCAAGTAGTGGCAAATCTCTTCGGCCAACGGGCGATTCGCCGTGCCCGAGAAAACTTTGATGCCGCCAGTCGTACTCATAAGAAAGTTTCAGGTTTAAAGTTTCAAGTTCCAAGTTTCGATTCGTTATTAACATGAAACGTGGAACTTGAAACTTTAAACTTTTTATGGCTGGGGCGGGTGGATTCGAACCAACGAATGCCGGTTCCAAAGACCGGTGCCTTACCACTTGGCTACGCCCCAATGTCTATCTCTTGAGTCACTGCAACGCTCATTGAAGAAGAGAAGCACACTCGCCCAGAGCATTCAAATATTGGCTGCGCGCGAGCGTCGCACACCGGATTATGCGCCAGGCTTTCTCCTTCTTCAAAGACTCAAAGGCCCGTTCCTGCTCTTGCCCGCTGTCAAAGACTCCGAAGACGCTTGAGCCGCTTCCCGAGAGCATAGCCGTACGAGCGCCCGCTTCAATCAGAGCGTTTCGCGCACGCTCAATCTCAGGTTTCATCTTAAATATGACCGGCTCAAAATCGTTGTGCAGAGCGTAAGGATGGGAATCCTTAAATTTCTCGTCCGCACGAGAAATAGGAAGAATAGTGTCGCCATCCTCCTTTGTCAAGGCACGGGCGTTAAGCGATTTATAGGCTTCTGCTGTTGAGACTTTCGCGGTAGGTTTTACTATCAAAAGGTGCTCAGCCGTCACTTCTTTAACGGGCCTGACATCAATTCCAAGACCAGTTCCAAGAGCAGTTCCGCCTATTAGAAAAAACGGAACATCAGCGCCCAACCGAGAGCCAACTTTCAAGAGTTCTTCCTTGCTCGTCTCAATCTGCCAGAGTTGCGTTAGGCCAAGCATCGCCACAGCCGCGTTGGACGACCCGCCGCCCAGACCTGCTTCTACCGGAATATTTTTTTCGAGGTGAATCGAAGCTCCTTTGTGAATATCGAACCCGTTTTGCAGCGCAATAGCGGCACGCAGAATCAGGTTGTTTTCATCAACAGGAATTTCCGGTGAATCAGAGGTCAGTTGAAGTTGATAGTCATCGCGTGCAGTGAAAGTCAGATTGTCGTGAAGCGTGATGGTCTGAAAGATTGTGCGAAGCTCGTGGAATCCGTCCGGGCGACGGCCCAGCACGCTGAGCGTCCAGTTGATCTTCGCAAAGGATGGAAGTGTAAAAGTCTCTACAGACACTTAGGGCGGCTGACCTCTTTTGAAAAGCGCCAGCCGCCCCGTGAAATCTAAATCGTGGGTCGCGGTCAGCGCATGATGAAAACTTGCGTCAGGTAAATTTTGCCATCCGAAGATCGCGCAATGCCGATTGCAGAATGCGTGAAAATCCTTCGCAGAATATTATCGCGGTGGCCCGCAGAATGCATCCACTGTTCGACGGCCAGAGCAACGGGATCGCTGTAGCCTTGATTGAGCGCTATGTTCTCGGCCAAAGACCTCCACCTCACGCCACTTGTACGCGCGCGTTCTGGAAGATCGCCATCCGGTCCTTCGTGATCGAAGAAGTTTAAGCGCGCCATCTTCTCGGAATGAAGCCGCGCCATGCGCAGAAGGTCCGAGTCCCAGGCGAGCGGCGGCAACCCGTAACGCGCGCGCTCTGCGTTAACCGCATCGAAAGCTCTTCGCTCAAGGCTGTTTGCAGCAACGGGAGGTGCGGACGAGACGGCGACCACAGGCTGGCGCGTGACAACGCGATGGTTCGCCTGCATCGGCTGGCCTTCGTAAGTGTTGCTTGTAGCCGTAATAAGCCGCGCGACGGGGCGAGACTGCCCGAAGCTCGTGGTTGCGGCTGCTGCTGTAAATATGAACGAGAGAGCGCAGACGAAGAACAGGTGCGCAGACCTGCGTGCAAATCGGGGGAACAGTTTGTATTGGCTCATTTAGGGGAACTTTCTCGGAGTCGCCAGTGGGCGCATCCGTCAGGCCGTGAGAAAGCAATTAAACCTGACCGCGCTTGGGGCTGGCGGTCCTAAATTGTCAACTCGATAATAGCAAACAGAGTTTGAGTCGGGCAATAACTTTTTTTCGGAAGGCGATGAATAGATTGTAAAGCTGGGAGCGCAGGCGGCACGGCCTGCATTGAGCGCTGCAAGCGCGAACAAATATTTAGATTGCCAGAAGCAATCTTGCAGGCGAGCCGCCTGCGCTCCCAGCGGAAGCGTTCGCTTTGTCTTGCTACTTTTGAGTTTTGCCGTTTAGCTTGGCTCTGAGACGTGCTGTGTCTCCGGCTTCAACTGAGAGAGAGAGCGCGCGTTGCCATGCGGCGCGTGCCTGCTCAAGTTTTCCGCGTCGTTGGTAGAGATCGCCCAAGTGTTCTTGAATTGTCGGCGATTGATTGTTGCGGCGTGCGGCTTCTGTAAGGTTGCGTTCGGCTTCGTCGAGCTTGCCGAGTTTGAAATAAGCCCAGCCCAGACTGTCTAGGAAAGAGGCATTTCCGGGGTTTGAGCGAACCGCGCGTTGTATCATCTCAAGGGCTTCCGCAAGCCGCTCGTTTCGCTCTATAAGAAAGTAGCCGAGGTTGTTGAGCGCAGTCGCGTTGTTAGGGTCGCGTGCCAGGATTTTGCGCAGGGATTCCTCTGAACCGCGCAAGTCGCCTGCGCGCTCCTGAGCGGAAGAGAGCGTAAGCAGCGCTGCGTCCGCCATGTCCGGTCTTTCAGCCGGAGAGAGAGAGAGAGCCTTGCGCGCGGCCTCGACGGCTTCACCAGCGCGCCCTGCATGAAGATATAGATTGGAGATTTCAAGATAGAGAGTGAAATCTTCGACTGAGTTTTTAAGTTGAGTTTTAAGGAGCGCGACCGCTTCGTCAACGCGCCCGAGGTCCGTCAAGGTTTCCGCTTCAAGTTGAAGAAAGCCAGCCTCTTGAGGATAAAGCTTTCGCGCCGCGCGCACGGCCTGTAGAGCTTCAGTTCTTTTTCCCTGCTCGCGCAGGTATTCGATTCGCTGTGCGTCGGGCGAGGGGTCATCTTTGCCCAGGAGTAGCCGCATACGATCTATGACGGCTTCGACATCGCTTGCGCGCCCGGCTCGCTTGTAAACATCTATCATTCGTTGAAGAGTTCTGGCGGCAAAGAGTTTCTCTTCCTCCGTCGTGAGTGGTTTGTTACTGATGCCGTGCTCTTTAAGTTGCTCTTCATAGACCGCTATAGCTTCAGTGTAGCGCTGCGAGTCTATGTAGAGTTGCGCAAGAGAGTTTCGCAAGCTTTGTTGCGTGCGGTCGCCTTTGGGTTGATGAGAGATTGCCGCGCGAAGAGTTGCGGCAGCATCGTCCACGCGGCCTGCGCGCGCCTCTATACGCGCAAGAAGTTCTGCGACAGATGTGTTTGCAGGGTCAGCCGCAACCATGCGCTGCAACTCTGCTATAGCGACTTTGTCGTCAATGCCGCCAGCTTCAATAGCTTTAGCAAGAAGCTCGCCGTAATCCGTGTTCTCCGGGTTGAGCGCGATTGCGCGGCGGATTGCCGCTAGAGCCTCTTTAGAGCGTCCGGCGCTGAGAAGACCTTCGCCGAGCCGTGCGGCTGCGGCGTCGGGCGAAAGATCACGACTCGTTAAATATTGAAAGAAGCGCGTGTCTGGTGTCGGAGGCGCTGCGGCCCAGTTCGTCCATGCGCTTAATGCCTCTTCTGTTTTTCCTGTCGCCTGAAAAAACTCTCCCAGAAGCGCCCACGCTTCAGCATTATCTTTATCAAGCCGCGCGACCTCTTTCAATTCCTTGATTGCCAGATCAACAAATGAGCGGTTCAAGTTTCCTTCGCGCAGGCCGCTGCGGATTGCGTAGAGGCGCGAGAGTATCTTGTGTCCGCCAAAGTTATTTGGATCAACTCGCACGGCGGTTGCGCCTTCGCTTGCAGCAGTTTCAAAATCCTGCGGCGGATAGTAGAAGGCTATTTCGGCGAGTGCCGTGTGGGCTTCGGCCAAAGTCGGATCGAGTGTTGCGGCATCCTGAAAAGCCTGTCGAGCCAGACGCAGAGTATCTGCACTTCCGCCACTTCTCAACTCCAGAAGATGGCGCTCTCCTTCCAGCAATTTACTGTAGGCGCGTGCGCGACGTTCGCGCTCCGTTATCGCCTGCTGCTGCGAAGCGGAAGAAGAGGCGGTCTTATCCTGCTTTGAAGTTGAGGGCGAAGGAGAGGCGGTCTGCCCGTGTGCACTATACAATGTCGAGCTAGTTAGAGCTATGACAGATGAGAGTATAAAGAGCGGTAGCAGCGAGTAGATGGAAAACTTCACGCGACATATCCTTCCGTTGGCGGGTCGTCGCTTGCATTGATCGGCTCTTCTACGATTTTAAGAAGCCGCTGCCACGCGGATCGTTGCGGGTAGGCGGACAGAAGCACGATTGCGGCCACGCCTCCTGCGCGAAGCATGTCGCCGTAATGGCCTGTCATTATAGTCACTACAAAACCCATCAAGGCGATAGCGCCGCCGATGAAGGCTATCTGAATTGTCGTTCCCTGAAGGCTTGCCAGAAGACCCGAGAGGCCGCGCAAAGCCGCTATGTCTTTCAGCCGCATTGACTGAAATCTGGCGCGGCGCAGCACGAACGAGCCTAGACCGAAGATTAGTATGGTTATCCATAGAGCCATTGCGAGTTGCGGATCGCCGCCGCGCGCTAACTGCTCCGCCTTGAAGTAAGCTATGGCGATAAGTACTAAGGTCAAACAGAGCATCGCACCAAGAATTATCGCAGCCGTGCGATGACGACGCGCCAACTCGCTCTGTATATTTTCGGAAGTCTCTGCCAATTTAAGCTTGATTGCTCTCTAAAGATTTGATTGCAACTCGACTGCTCACGCGAATTCTAACACCGTGAAGAGCAAGTAGGAAGGCGGAAGTAAAAGCGGAAAGGTTAAAGGAAAAGGATTTTACCCTTTGCCCTTTAACCTTTCCGCTTTCCCTACTTCTTCATCGTTGCCGCCTTGCTCTTCAAGGCTTAGTTCCAGTTGGCGCTGTTGGACCGGTCGTTGCGGGAGTTGTGTTGGGCTGTGTTGAGGGAGGGGGCGCTGGCGTTGACGGCCCCTGGCTTGGAGTTGCCGTAGTTCCTCGCTGGAACGTCTGAGCAGGCGCACGACGCTGCTGAATGGGTGAAGGCGTCAGCGAGGAAGGAAGCTGACCTTGATTAGCGAGCGCGACATCAATCAAGTCTGTCTGAGACTTGCTGTCATGGCTTATCAGCACGCCGTCGTGGTTCGTGTTGATGTTGGCCGAGCCGGATATATTTGAAAGAAGCGACTGCATCATGCCCGGTTTCTCGCAAGGCTGCATGTTCTTCTTAATCGGGTCAGGCTCAGGAATCGGCACTCCGATTTTATTCAGTTCGTCCTTTGCCTTATCCACGAAATCGCTGTTCGGATAGTCGCGCACAAGCTGAGTGAAGAATTTCGCGGCCTCGTCCGGCTCCTCTTCCTGTAGGTACAACCAGCCTGCGTTGAAAAGCGCCGCATCCATAACGCAGGTTGTCTTATACTTCTCAATTATCTCGCGGTAACGCGCCTGCGCCCCCTTCAAACCACCCTCGCCGTGTATGTACCTCTGCTGGTAAAACTGAGCGATCTTATAATCGTGCTGCGCGAGATTATCCTGCACGGCGTTCAGGTAAGCCTGAACCGTCTCGCGCAGAGTTGTGTTCGGGAACTGCTGAAGGATTGCCTTCAGACGCTGCTCTGCTTTGAGCGCGTGCGGAATCTCTCGGTCCGGCAATCCCATCTGTCTAATCTCAGCTTCCGCAACCTTAAGCATTGCGCGATCCGTGAGCGGGTGAGTCGGGAAGAAGGTTATCCAGTCCTGATAAGCTTGAGCAGCCTGTATGAGCGAGCTTGTGTTTCCTTCCAGGTAGAACGAATCCGCAATAGCAAGCTTCGACAGAGGAAGGAAAGAAGAATCAGGATAGGTCGTGATGATCGTGTTAAAGAGAAGACGACCCGTGTCGTAATTCCCTTTGCGAACTTCGTGAGCGGCAACCTCGAAAAGCTGTCGGTCTCGTCCCGGCGCAACCGTGTCGGTCAACTCCGCGTACTTGTCGTCGCCGCCACCGCCGCCGAAGATGCCAAGGAATTTTCCTTTCTTCTTCTTATCTCTCTTTTGAGTTGATGCGGCCTGGGTCGTGGTTGCAGTAGTTGTAGTCGTGTCGCTCATGGCGCGTGCGCTCGCTGTGGCCTGAAGGCCAGCCTGCACGCGCGTGTTCAAATCCGTGACCGATGCTTCGAGCTTATCGAGGTTGCTCGCGTCAAACTTGTCGCCGCGATCTACCTTGCCGCTGATGTCGTCCACCTCTTTGAGAAGGGAGCTAGTCTCCTGCTCAAGCGAGCGCAGACGATTGCGCGGGTCGTCCGGGTCAGTGTTTTTATTCTTATCCCCGCTGTCCTTCGCGTTCATAGAAGCCAGCGCGCTATTGAGCGAACGGCGCATGGAATCCAGCCGCGACTTCATAATAGAGATGCGTTGCGCGGGCGTGCCCTCGACAGTCCCCTGCCCGAAAGCGGCCAAGCCCAGACCAAAAACAAGAATCGCGCCCAGCACGATCACTACAAACTTACGATACTGCATTCTACGAAACCTCCAAAAGCAGGGCGGAGGGATGAGGGATGAGAGATGAATTAAGAGCATTTAGCTTTCTTCATCCCTCATCCCTCCGCCCTCATCCCTTCGTTCACGCCCATTGCATGGCCGCTTCGCGCAAAGTGCGGACGGCCTGTGCAGGGTCTGATTCATTAAAGATGGCTGAACCGGAGACGATGATTTCGGCACCGGCTGCGGCAACTTCTGCTATGTTGTTGCGGTCTATGCCGCCGTCAATTTCAATGCGCGTCCTTAAACCGCGATCTTCGATCATGCGTTTCAAGCGCCGCACCTTATCGAGCGATGTCGGGATAAATTTCTGTCCGCCGAAACCAGGGTTGACGGACATTATCAGGATGTAATCTGCAAACGGCAACGCCTCTTCCAGAGCTACGAGCGGCGTCGCAGGGTTGATAGCTACGCCTGCAAGCGCGCCCTTCTTCCTTATGCAGGAGAGAGTGCGGTGCAGGTGCGGGTCAATTTCAACGTGAATCGAGACCATATTAGCGCCAGCGTCAACAAACTGCTCGGCATATCGTCCCGGCTCTGTAATCATCAGATGCGTATCTATGGGCAGTTCGGTTGCCCGCCGGATGGATTTTACGACGGGTAATCCGAGCGTTATGTTCGGCACGAAATGCCCATCCATCACGTCAACGTGAAGTAGGCGTGCGCCGCCGCGCTCAATCGAGGCTATCTCTTCGCCTAGCCGCGCAAAATCGGCTGACAGAATTGAAGGGGCTATCTCAACCATCAAAGCAATTTCAGGTTTTGGATTTTAGATTTTGGATTAGTGAACGGATTGAGTTGAGCAGGCGCTCTCGCTTTTTCAATCCAAAATCTAAAATCTAAAATTGTTACGGTGTGCGCCTGTTTGCGCCTGGATTAAAGGGCGGCGTCGTGATGATGGGCCGCCTGTTTGCATTCGGGTTTATTGTCGTGCGATTCACGTTCGGGAGCGTGTTCGCGTTATGCGTATTCGCATTGCGATTTGTGTTCATGTTACTGCTCGTCGCGTTGCGATTCTGATTAGCTTTGTTTGCGTTATTGCTATTATTAGCGTTCTTGTTGTTCGCGTTATTACTATTCTTGTTCTTGTTCTTCGGCTTGTTCTGATTCTGGCTCTGGTTTTGATTCTGACTCGTCGCAGTTGTTTGATTGGCGTTCTGATTCTCCGCAGGCTTGTTTGAGTTCTCCTGCTGCTCCTCTTCTGCTGCTGTGGGAACGCTCTCGCCCTCTTTCGGCAAACGACTGACCTGAACTGTTACAGGAATTCCTTCTTTAACGGTCAGCCCAGCCTCCGGCACTTGATTCAGGACCAGGTCGGGCTTTGATGCGCTGGGCCTTGTGCCGCGCACGCGCATCTTCAGCCCGGCGTTTTCAAGCATCTGCTCAGCCGTGTAGCGATCCTTGCCCGTGATGTCGGGCACTTTCACTTCTCTGGTGCGAAGGCTTAAGTAAACAGTGCCGACCATGCCGAAGAGAAAGACTGCGACGACAGCCGCGACGATGCCAATCTTTCTCAGCGCCGATAGCACGCGCCTTCCAAAACTCAAAACTGGAAACCTTCCTCTCTTTTGGCCTACACGCCCACTCGGAGACCCCCTTGCAAACCGACCGCGCAGTCTAACATTCGCGCAAAGCAGGCGGCAAGCGTGCCGGGAACTTAACCCGTGCGATCAAACTGCGCTATGAAGAACCCGTCTGCGCCGTCTCTATGAGGCCAAACGCGCGCCATTCCCTCAGCCGTTTGAAGCGCAGCCGCAACTTTCACGCGAATTAGTTTGAAGCGAGCATGACTGTTTAGAAAATCCGCTACGACCTCTTCATTCTCTTCAGGCTCGACGGAGCATGTGGAATAGATCAGGCGGCCATCAGGTTTAACCATTCGTGCCGCGCTATTGAGGGTTCGCTTCTGCCGCTCGGCCAGATCAGTGATGTTAAGGGCTGTGATGCGCCATCGTATTTCCGGGTTGCGCCTGAGCGTACCAGTGCCTGTGCAGGGCGCATCAACCAGAACGCGGTCAAAAGAGTTTTCGTTGAAAGGCAAGAAGCGTTCGGCATCGTGAACGATTATCTGTAGATTCTCAATTCCCTGCCATCGCGCCGCCTCAACAACGTGGCGCGCACGATGCTCATGCAGGTCGCCCGCGACGAGGAGCGAAAGATCAGGCGTTCGCGTTGCCATGTGCGTGGTCTTGCTGCCGGGAGCGGCGCAAACGTCCAGCACGCGTTCGTCCTTCTTAGCATCAACGACGTGCGCGACCAACTGAGAAGCCTCGTCCTGTAGATAAACCTTTCCCTCGCGCGCAAGCTTTTGAAGTAACGCAGTTGCACCATGAATGCGCCAAGCACGGGGCGCAATCTTTGAAGTCTCAAGAGAAGCGCCAGCCGCGCTCAGTTCATTCAGAACTTCGTCAATGCTTTCTCTTCTGACGATGCGAAACGCAACCGGCGGCGCTTCGTTGTTAGCCCGCGCGAATCTTTCAGCCTCATCTTTTCCGAAAGCTTTTATCCAACGCTCAATCAACCACTGAGGATGCGAAGTCTCGATTGCCAGGCGCTCAATTAAATCTGCGACACCGGAAGCAGGATCGTAATTCGGCTCGCGCGTCGCACGCCGTAGCACGGCGTTGATGAATGCTGCGGCAGAACGAAGCCGCGCGACATGTGCGAGGTTCACAGATTCGTTAACGACAGCGGAAGCAGGAATGCGAGAGAGAAATCGAAGCTGATAAAGGCCAAGCCGCAAGCTTCGGCGCACTGGCGCATCAAGACTCTCAGCCTTGCGGCGCGCGTAATGTTCTATCAAAACATCAAGCCACAGTTGCCAGCGCAGCACGCCCAGCACAAGCTCGTAACAGAGCGCACGATCATCTGCGCGCATCTCTCTGTCATTCGCCGCAAGAAGCACAGTGGCATACGCGCCCTCTTCCTCGACGCGACGAAGGATATTGAAAGCCGCCAGACGCGCAGCCGATACTGTACGCGCGCCTCTACCGCGCCCGGAGCGAATCTTTTCCATCTTGCTTGAACTCATCCGAAACGTTCGCCCACGCGCACACGCGCCCCGTTCAGAAAATCACGCGCGCTCATTCGGCGCTTTCCTTCCGGCTGAACCTCTTCTATGCGCAATAAAGTTTCATCGCCGCACGCAACAACAAGCTCGTCGCCATGCGCTTTAATAATCTCACCTTCGCTGCCCGGCGTTTGCTCTTCGCTCAGAACACCCGCACGCCAGATGACTAGACGATGCGAACCATATTTCGTGTAAGCCGTCGGCCAGGGCTGGAAGCCTCGCACGCGTCGCTCGATCTGCGCGGCGTCGAGCGCCCAATCAACAGAGCCGTCCTCCT
>QHXM01000086.1 GCA_003222945.1 Acidobacteriota bacterium | reverse complement strand
ATCAAGGCAACGAAGCTCGAGATCAACAGAGGTTACGAAGAATGAAGCGACTATTCATCAAACAGAGAGCGGCGGCAGTCATGCTTGGCTTTATTCTGCTATCCGCTGTTTCATCTTCACGCGCGCTTGCGCAGAATTCCAATGATGCTCAGCAAGGCGATCAAGCACAGACGCAAGGCAACGATTGGAAGGACCAATTAAAGTTGACGCCCGACCAGTTAGAAAAGATTCGCGCGATTCAGGAGCAGAACAGAGTTGAGGGTCAACCCATACGCCGTCGCGTCAATCAAGCGCAGCGCGCGCTTGATGAAGCGATCTATTCCGACAATGCCAGCGACGCTGAGATTGACAGGCTCGCGCATGAACTGGCGGAAGCTCAAGCAGATCAGGTGCGTATGCGCGCCATGACTGAACTGAAGATTCGCCGCGTGTTGACGCCTGAACAGATCAACACTTTCCGGGCAATCCGCAGGCAGCGTGCAATTGAAAATCAGATAAAGCGTCGTCAAGAGAACGCTAATCAGGCGAAGCCGTTAAATAACAGGCGTCTCGAAAACGGAGTCAATCAACAAACCCCGCGCGCGCGTCCCAACGCTTCACCTCGCAAACTTCGTCAATAATCTTTTGCGACGTGAAGAGAAAAGAGAGAAGGCCGGCCAGGAATTTCTTGTGACCGGCTTTCTCTTTTTTCATTCACAACTTGACGCATAAAGCCAATTTTGCGCATCATAGGCCGCTCGTTCCAGATAGCTCGGTTGTGCTTTTTTGGTTTTCAGGTCGAAACATTAGAGGGACACAACCTGCGTCTTCCGGCTTGAGTTTTCCCGAATCGCTTACAGAAAGCTCTCGCCAGGCTGCTGTAGAGAAACGCGCGGCGGGCCTGTTGCGTCCGCGTTTTCGCTAAAAGAATCCTAGAATGAACGTTGCCACGCGCGCTCTGCTCGAACTGCAAGAGACGACGTTACTGGTTACTCGCGCGGCGCGCGGGCTGTTTAAGCGTCCCCGCTATGTGCCCGAAACCGTCGCGCAGATGGACGCCATCGGCGTTGGCTCTTTGACCATCATCATCCTGACGGGCTTCTTCACGGGCGGCGTCTTCACTCTACAGACTTTTCCAACGCTACAGTTTTACGGCGCGCAGAGCCAGACGGGTCGCCTCGTTGCGCTCTCGCTGGTCTCTTTACGCTTCCACTATTAACTGTCCTTGGAGATGCAATCGGCATACTCGGCGGTTGGATAGTCGCGCTCGGTCTTTACGGCATGACATCGGAGATGTATATGTCAGGAGTTTGGGACGGCGTCACCTCAAAGGATATACTTGGTGGTATCATCAAGCCGATTGTTTTCGCTCTGATTATCAGTTCGATTGCGTGTCAGAAAGGATTGTCCACAGAAGGCGGAACTGTTGGCGTCGGACGCTCGACCACGCGCTCTGTCGTCACGGCTTCGATAACTGTCATCATCGCGGACTTTTTCCTTGCGAGGGCGTTGCAGTATATACTTAATCTGCCTAAGTAAGGATTCCTCAGTATGGCTTCAACAGACGTAGAGATTCATAAATCCACGCCGCCGCCGCGCGATGACGGTCAGGTGAGCGAGAATGCAGCCGAATCAACTTTCGCCGAAGTTGATGATCGTGAGCGCGCGATTCCGGCCATAGAATTTCAAGACGTTAATCTCTCTTTCGACGAGCGCAAAATTTTGGACGGCCTCAGCTTCAAAGTGATGAAAGGCGAGACGAAGATAATACTGGGCGGTTCGGGCGGCGGGAAATCTACCATCATCAAGCTGGTTCTAGGACTTCTTAAACCTGACACCGGGCGAATTTTAGTTGACGGTGAAGACATCACAGATTTCAAGGAAGTCGAGATGATGAAAGTCCGCGCTAAAATCGGGATGGTCTTTCAGGAGGGAGCGCTCTTCGATTCCCTTTCCGTATATGATAACGTCGCCTTTCGTCTTCACGAGCGCGGTGTGCCGGAAGAAGAGGTCGAGCCTGAAGTACGCAGGATGTTACGCTTCGTCAACTTGGAAGACGCGATTGATAAGATGCCTATTGAATTGTCTGGCGGTATGCGCCGTCGCGTAGGCATTGCGCGTGCGCTCGTGGGCGATCCGAAAATCGTCATGTTCGATGAGCCGACCGCAGGGCTTGACCCGCCAACGGCGCGAACGATCTGCGAGCTTGCTATGAAGCTGCGCGATCTGGAAGACGTATCTTCCATCTTCGTCACGCACGAGATGAACAACCTTGAATACCTTTGCTCTGAGTATGCTGTTGTGAACGACGCCGGAGATGTTATGTTCGAGAGAGAGGGCGAGCGCCTGTGCTTAATCAACACCAAAGTGATGATGATACGCGCCGGTCAGCAAATCTTTCACGGCACGGACGAGACCTTGAAAAAGGCCGAAGACCCATACATACAGAAGTTCTTACGCGGACACTGAAAGGAAGGGATGAGGGCGGAGGGATGAGGGATGAAGAAAAGTCGAGACGGTAATTCGCTCTTTCTTTTCATTCATCCCTCATCCCTCATCCCTCCGCCCTCATCAATCTATGCCTCCATCTAAAAAAACTATCGGTCTGAGCGAATTGCGCGTTGGGTTGTTTGTTGTTATAGCCGTCGCGGTTCTGATCTTTCTTATCTTGAACGCGTCGGGCGACATCAATCCCTTCGCGCGTAAACTTCATCTTCGCGCGCAGTTTATTAATGCCGACGGATTGCGCGCAGGCTCGGAAGTCCGCTTGGCTGGCGTTAAGGTCGGCAAGGTGGATGATGTCAAACTTCTTCCGCCGCAGGACAGGCCGGACGCGCCAAAGGTTGAAGCAAAGCTCTCCCTTGATAGCAGCATTGACGGGCAGCCTGCCAACGAGCGCGTCCGCTCGGATTCAACAGTCTCTCTAGGCTCGCCCAGTCTTCTAGGCAACGACAAGATCATAAACATCTCTGCCGGCACAGCCGCAGGCCAGCCCGTCAAGGAGAACGACCTTCTTCCGTCTTCAACCGGAAATCAGACCATGATAGGGAATCTTGCAGGGCCAGAGGTTGCGGACCAGATAACAGGCATCAGCAAAAACATGAACGAGATAACGCGCAAGATAAACGAAGGTCCGGGAACGCTCTCGCGCATACTTAACGATGAATCCATCTACGACAGCCTGAACGCTGCTCTCATAGACACGCAATCTGTCATTCGTCAGATAAAGTCCGGGCAAGGCACGGCTGGCAGGTTCATAAACGATCCTGCGATTTACAACAACGTCAACGACCTTTCGATTCGTCTCAATGACATCGCCGAAGGCTTGCGCAGAGGGCGCGGCACGGCTGGAAAACTTTTAACCGATGATGCGCTCTACAATAAGATCAACGCGCTGGCCGACCGCGTGAACGCATCCATAAACGACATCAACTCGATTACGGCAGACATACGCTCAGGGCGCGGCACAGTCGGAAAACTTCTCACGGACGAAGCCATCTACACGGACGCGCGAACGGCCATCGCCCGATTCAACACCACAGCCGAGCGTCTTGATAACGTAGTCTCCGCCGCGCAGCGAGGCGAAGGCACAGTTGGCAAGCTTCTTACAGACGACCAGCTTTACAACAACGTCAACCAACTCTCTTCGGAAGCTGTCAAACTAATCTACGATTTTCGACAGAACCCGAAGAAGTACCTGACCATCAAGTTTCAGTTGTTCTAGAAAAGCATTCAATTAACCATCCCGGCTTCGGCCAGGCTTGAGATAGCCAAAATCAACTCGGTTAGTTCGACCGGCTTCGGGACGAACATGTTGAATCCTGCGGAGAGCGCTCGCGCACGATCATCTATTCTTACGAACGCGGTCAGGGCCACAGCCGGAATAGCTTTGCGGCCTTTCGCTTCCAATTCCCTCAACTTGGAGATGAGCGAATAGCCGTCTTCATCCGGCATCGCAATATCGGACACAAGCACGTCCGCGTCGTACCACTCCAAAGCTTCCAACGCTTCAGATGCAGAGCGGGCGCTCTCTACAGTCGCCCTATTCTCCGTCAACATGATTGTGAGCATGTTAAGCGTGTCCTCGTCGTCATCCACCAGAAGCACGCGCACGCCTTCGAGCGATGGCAGAGCCTTGATCTCGCTGTCCGCGTCTTCATTCAACCACAAGTTGCCGGTCTGCCTTCTTTCTCTTTTAGTTCGCTCACGCATAGGCGCAAGCGGAAGCCTTATAGTGAACGTTGAGCCGAGACCTTCGCCCGGGCTGTCCGCTTCAACCGTGCCGCCGTGAAGTTCAACCAGATGTCTTACGATTGCCAGACCCAGACCAAGCCCGCCGTGACGGCGCGTGCTGCTGCCGTCGGCCTGGCGAAAGCGGTCGAAGATGAAGGGCAGAAACGCTCGGCTGATGCCCTGGCCCGTATCGCTTACCTTGATCTGCGCGTTCGAGCCTGCGCGTTCAAGTTGCACGCGCACGCGCCCACCCGCCGGTGTGAACTTGATTGCGTTTGATAGAAGATTCCAGACGACCTGCTGCAAGCGGCCTGAGTCGCCAGAGGTGTGTCGCGCAGAAGGATCGAGCGTGACTTCAAGCTGAATGGATTTTGAATCGGCTGCCAACTGCACGGAATCAATCGCAGCGTTTATGACGGACGCCACATCAACCGGCTCTATGCTTAGACGAAGCTTGCCCGTAATCACGCGCGACATGTCAAGTATGTCTTCGACCAGTTGAGCCTGCGACTTTGCGTTGCGTTCGATTGCCTCAAGCGCGCGTACTGAGGTCGCTTCGTCCAGCGTGCCGCTGCGAAGCATATAAGACCACCCAATGAATTTTCGAGGCGGCTATAATCCTGCCGCTCTTTTCCCTTACAGGAGAGACTGTCAGAGAGATGTCAACGGCTCGCCCGTCCTTTGTCATACGAACCGTTTCGTAATGGTCTATGCGCTCACCCTTCCTGATCCTTTCGAGAATTGCAGGCTCCTCGTCTCTTCTATCGGGCGGAATAAGTATGAGGATCGACTTGCCGACAACTTCATCGGCAGTGTAGCCGAATATGCGCTCCGCCCCTTTGTTCCAACTCAAGATTATGCCCTCAAGCGTCTTGCTGATAATCGCATCATCAGACGATTCGACTATGGCAGCCAGGTGCAGACCTATCTCTTCGGCTCGCTTCCTGTCCGTGATGTCGCGCGTGATGCAGCGCGTGTGTTTGAACTCGCCGCTCTCCCAATACACATTGGAGTTGATGAGGACATGTTTGATCGAGCCATCCTTAGCCTTTAGCCGCGCCTCGTAATCGTGCAACTCCTCGTGGCAAGTGAGACGATTGAGAATGTCGTCGATGATTTCCTGATCTGCATGAAACTCTGTGATGTTGTGCCCTATATATTCTTCGCGCGCGTAGCCCAGAAGATTCATCTCGGCCCGGTTCGCCCAAAGTATCGTCCCGTCAGCGCCGACTCTATGCAGGCCGACCGTAGCATTCTCCATGAAATCTTCAAGCTCCCTTTCGCGTCGGAGCAAGGTCTCCTGCACACGTTTACGTTCAGCTATCTCAGCTTCGAGCATGTTTGCCTTCTGTTGTAGAAGTGCAATTTCACGCAGGCGCTCGTTCGGCTCTTTCAAAGCTGAGTAGCTCTCGGCTGGAATGACGCGAGAATGCTTTGCGCATACATGATTGAACGGTTCGGTATGTGACGCGCCATTAAAGTCTCGCATCGGATAGGCACAGAAAAGCGAGAAGGGATGATTCTCTCGCAGACCGTTCCAGAGTTCTTCCAGATGGATTGCGGCATCCTGTTTACCTTCGGACCAGAGAAGCGCCACCATCTCTCCGAAAATTCGCACACGACTACGATTCTTCCCGGCCTCAGTGATTGCTCCACCTACGACTTCCGCGAAACGCGCCGGATCAGGCGACCCATCAAACACGAATTTGGAAAGGGTCTCGGCTGCGTCCAGCGTTATATATTGACCGGAGGCACGCGCCGTCGCTACGTCCAGCCCGCGCTCACGCAGATGTTCCTCAAGTCGGTCCACAATCTCTTTCCTGGCTGCAACGATGCAGGCATCGCCCCTGGTCAGCCCCTCGCCTATAAAGCCGCCGAGCGAGTTCGACAGAAACAGGTCCGACTCGTAGAACTGAACAAAGTGCTCGGCCTCGCTCATCTCGCTCCACGAAGGCTCTGGCGAGGACTCGCCCACAGTGATTTCAACGTCACCTGTTGGAATAATTTCACTGGAAGAATTGCCGTTATTTCCTGCTTTAATCAAGAGTGCCTCCACACTAAGTTATGACGCATCAAAAGTAATGCTTCTCACATCCTTAACAATTATGGGAAAGCTATAAAAAAGCGCAGTTATTCAATAACTGACGCGGGGGCTTAGGCGGGGGCTTACAGCTGATAAAGCTGAAGAAGAATAGTTGCGCTTCGGTTCGGGGTTGCCGAGCGGACTACCCTTCCGGGCCGCACGCACATATTACACAATCTATAATTCAGAATCCAGAGACCGATATTTAACGGTGAATGATGAATGATGAGCGGAAAGACAACTGCTTTTCAATTCATCTTTCTTTACTCATCGTTCTCTTTTCATAACGAGGACCTGAAAGCTCTCGCTCATGCCGCCGGGCAGTACAAAATCGCGCACGCCGGAGCGCAGGATTAAAACGTCAGCTTCGCTCTTTGCTTCTGCCGATGCGCGCTCAAGTTGTTTGAGCAGTCCAATGTTAAGCAGAAATTTGTCCTGCCGCTCGAAGATAATGGTTTGCAAACCCAACTCTTCCCCGACACTTTTGACATTCGTCCAGTCAACGGTCGTCGTCAAATCATGCTCTCCCGGATGCGCAAGCGCGTTGTCTGCAAAGCTGTGGCGATGAAAGGCTCTTAAAGTTCCTTCGCGGCGATGAGGGGCAGTGTAGAGATCGCCAGCCTCTGCGCCGTAATCAACCATGATTAGGCAACCGTGCTCGAAAACATCGGCAGCGCGCTTCATCCATCTTTCTATTTCAAGATTGACTTCGGCGATCTGTCCCTCTGAAAGCTCAAAACGATAGCGCGCGAAATACGACGCCAACTCCGGCGTGCTCAATTCATGCGCGCTGAAGATAAACTCATTAGCTTCGTCCAGATCAACGAATAGCTCGCGCAGCTTCCCGTCCCGCATCGTCACGCGATGAACCGGAAAAGCGTCCAGCAATTCATTTGCGAAGACCACGCCGCAGTTGACCGCCGCGACTGTTTCAGTCAGATGCTTAAACTCTAATCGGTCCGCAAATTCCTTCAACCTGCGACGCGCACGCTCACGCGCATCCTCGCTTACTTCGTCAATGACGTAGCTAGTGGCTGAAAAGATTTGCGGGTGATCGTGCCGCAGAGTTTCAAGTACACTTTGCGCGAAATGGCCTTCGCCTGCGCCAGCCTCAAAGATCGTCCACTCCGGCGGCGCGCCCAGGTTTTCATAAAGCTCTGCGAAATAGATGGCGAAGGTCGCGCCAAAGAGCGGGCTGCGCTCCGGCGAGGTTCTATAGTCGCCCTCGCGCCCCCAGCGTTTTAAGTCTGAGCGCCGATAGTAGCCTTCGCGCTCGTCGTAAAGCGCAGACGCCATCCAATCTCGAAAGGTTATCGCGCCCTCGCGCCTGATGCGTTCGCGTAATCGCTCTGCTAGAGATTTTTCTATTAAAGGGAGAGAAGAACTCATCACATGATGTTAGACGCGCGGAAGTCGCGCATCTGAAAAGAGTCTGAAGGTTGCAAACGCGCGGCCTTGATGATGCGCTGCCCGCTCAAGTGTTTCTATAAGTAAAGCGCAGAGCGTCTTCATCTCGCCCGATGGCGCGGCAATCTCTTTACGCAACTCTTCATCGCTATTGAAAAGAGCAAAGCCTCGACCGCGCGTCGCTTCAACTTCATTCAAATATTCGGCGACGCTCGCGGGAGTCTTAAGCTGTTCAGGCAGCGTCCACTCGAACGGGTCGTCCCAGAGATTTGCGGTGATGCCGCCGAACGTTTGCTCAATAGCAGCGGCGCTTCGCAACAGGTGTTCGCCGCAGGAGTAAACCGGAAACGTGCCCGACGACCCGCGCGGCTGCCAGTAGAGTTTCTCTTCCGGCACGATCTCTATTAGAGCGATTGAGCGAGCGTGAAGCCGCGCGAACTGTTCATCCAGAGACGAAACAAACTTGTCCATTGATTCATAAAGTCATTGATTCACTGAACAGAACGAATCAATGAACAAAGCTTAACGCCCTTTCGCGCTTCGACCGGACTCCTCAAGAATAGTTCCGAAGTTTCTTCCGCCGATGTTGAAGCCCGAAAGGATGTGACCTTTGACTCCTACATGAGCACCGCGCGAAGGAACGCCGCGAGTCGTTGAAACCCACAAACGGCCAGTTCCATCATCAATCTCGTAAGCGCCCTGGCCGAGTATGCCGTAAGAGTCCGTGACCGTCCCGGCGATGCTCACCTCTTTGTTACGGTATCTGGCTGGGTCTGACATTATTTTAGAGACAGATGTTTGCTGAGGGCAGGCCGTTAAAATTAGTGTGCCGACGAGGAGGAGTAAAGATAGGCTGAGCCTTTGACTGATTCGCATTGCATCTCCTTTAAGGTGGAATCTCATTTGAGGGAGAGCGAGAAAATAATACAAGGCAAAAGGAAAAAGGTAAAAGGGAAGAAGAGCGCACCTTTCTTCAACTTTTGCCTTTTACCTTTTTCCTTTTGCCTTATTTCCCGAACCATCCAATCGGCTTGCCTGATAGATCAACCCAGACGCTCTTTACCTGCGTGTAGAGTTCGAGCGCGTGCTTGCCCATCTCGCGTCCGTAGCCGGATTGCTTGTAGCCGCCAAACGGCGATGCAGCATTGAACATATTGAAGGTGTTGATCCAGACGACGCCTGCCTTAATCTCACGGGCAAAGCGATGAGCCCGCGTGATGTCGCTCGTCCAGATTCCAGCCGAGAGACCGTAGATGGTTTCGTTAGCCTGCTTGATTAGATCGTCTTCGTCTTTGAAAGTGATGACGGACGTGACCGGCCCAA
This sequence comes from Acidobacteriota bacterium, assembly GCA_003222945.1. Classification (GTDB taxonomy): domain Bacteria; phylum Acidobacteriota; class Blastocatellia; order Pyrinomonadales; family Pyrinomonadaceae; genus QHXM01. The sequence continues at coordinate 14,629 of QHXM01000086.1, read as the reverse complement.
AAATCTCTTCCTGCGCGACGCGCATCTGGTTTTTTACTTCGCTGAAAATTGTGGGCTGGAAGAAGTAGCCCTTTTGAAAATCGCCTTCGAGTGCGGGCGGGCAGCCGCCTGTCAAAACGTTCGCGCCCTCTTCGCGCGCTATGTCAACGTAACCTTTTATGCGATTGAGTTGTTCTTCCGAAACCTGCGGCCCCATCTGCGTCGAAGCGTCAGAAGGGTCGCCGACCTTAATCTTCTGTGCCTTCTCTTTGAAGCGGTCCAGAAACTCGTCCTTTATTTCTTCAGAAAGAAAGAGGCGAGAGCCAGCGCAGCAGACCTGACCCTGGTTGAAGAAGATTCCCATCATAGCGCCGTTCACAGCTTGATCAAGATTCGCGTCTGCAAAGACTATGTTCGGAGCTTTGCCGCCTAGCTCAAGCGAGACTTTCGTGAGATTGTCCGCCGCCGCGTGTGCGATTAGTTTTCCAACTTCGGTCGAGCCTGTGAAAGCGATCTTGTCAATCCCAGGATGCGAAGCGAGCGCTACGCCAGCGGTCTCGCCGTAGCCGGGAACGATATTGACCACTCCATCCGGGAAGCCAGCCTCCTGAATCAATCGTCCAAGCTCCATCGCCGTCACTGGCGTCTGCTCCGCAGGCTTGAGGACAACAGTGTTCCCTGCTGCAAGAGCAGGCGCGAGTTTCCAGGCGGCCATTAGGAGCGGAAAGTTCCAGGGGATGATCTGTCCGCAAACGCCCAATGGCTCGCGCAGAGTGTAGTTGAACATCTGGCCCGGAACAGGAATCGTCTCGCCTTCGATCTTCGTCGCGTAGCCAGCGAAGTACTCAAAGTTCTCTGCGACCTGCGGAAGATCAACATACTGCGACTCGCGTATGGGCTTGCCGTTGTCTGCGGTTTCAAGCTGTGCGAGTTCTTTCGAGTTCTGTTCGATAAGCTGCGCGAGTTTATAAATCAACTTTCCGCGATCACGCGCGCTCATACGCGACCACTTGCCCTCGAACGCTCGGCGCGCAGCCGAGACAGCCTTTTCAACATCTGCCCTGTCAGCTTCAGCGACTTCTGCGAGCGTTTGCCCGGTCGCAGGATTCGGCGTCGTAAAAGTTTTTCCCGACTCTGCATCAACCCATTGCCCGTCAATGAAGAGTTGATATTTGCGCGGCGTGTCTGTTGCGGCTGGTTGTACGGAAGACATTTAAGTTTCTCTCCTAATGTTTGAATACTGCGGATAATTTTTCTGTTTACTCCTGGCCGATTAGTTGTCTTAGCACGAACGGAAGAATGCCGCCGTGCTGGTAGTAGTCAATCTCAATCGGCGTGTCTATGCGAAGCGTCAGCGGCACTTCTTTCGTCTCGCCGTTTGCGCGATGAATAACGAGGGTTACATCTTGCATGGGCTTAACCGCTCGGCTTTCAAGACCTGTGATGTCGAAGACCTCCGTGCCGTCAAGCTCAAGCGTCTTCGCGTTCACACCTTCTTTGAACTGAAGAGGGAGAACGCCCATGCCAACAAGATTGCTGCGATGTATTCGCTCGAAGCTTTGAGCAACGACGGCGCGAACGCCCAACAGTCTAGTTCCCTTCGCAGCCCAATCGCGCGAGCTTCCTGTGCCGTATTCTTGTCCGGCGAAGACCACGAGCGGAACATGAGCGGCCTGATAATGGACCGAAGCGTCGTAGATGCTCATCTCGTCGCCCGCAGGTTGATGAATGGTGACGCCGCCTTCCGTGCCTGGAGCCATAAGGTTCTTGATGCGGACGTTTGCGAATGTTCCGCGCACCATCACCTGATGATTGCCTCTGCGAGAGCCGTAGGAGTTGAAGTCTTCAACGCTCACGCCGCGCTGACGTAAATATTTACCAGCTGGCGAATCGGGCTTGATTGCTCCGGCAGGCGAGATGTGGTCCGTCGTTACGGAGTCGCCGAAGATTGCAAGCGGGCGAGCGTTTCTGATATCATAGAAGACGCCCGGCGACATGACGAACTTTACAAAGTAGGGCGGCTCTTGAATGTAGGTCGAGTGCTCGTCCCACTCGTAAACATCGCCTGCTGTGCTTGGAATCTCGTTCCACAGAGGATTCTGTTCCGCAAAGTCACCGTAGAGTTGACGATAGGTTTCAGGATCAAAAGCCGCGCGCATCAAGCTGCTGACCTCTTCGAGCGTAGGCCAGATGTCGCGCAGGTAAATGTCCTGCGCGTCTTTGCCTTTGCCGATGGGTTCGCGGCTCAAGTCAATGTTGACTTTCCCTGCAAGAGCGAATGCTACGACAAGCGGCGGCGACATCAGGAAGTTCGCCTTGACGCTCTGATGAACGCGCGCCTCGAAGTTTCGATTGCCCGAAAGAACACTCGCCGCAATGAGATCGTTCGTTGTAATCACATCTTCAATGCGCGGGTCGAGCGGACCACTGTTGCCAATGCAAGTCGTACAACCATAGCCGACGAGATTAAAGCCGAGTTCATTCAGGTAAGGCTGCAATCCTGTCTTTTCAAGATATTCTGTGACCACACGCGAGCCGGGCGCGAGCGAGGTTTTCACCGATGGATCAACTGTGAGTCCGCGCTCGACAGCTTTCTTTGCGAGCAATCCTGCTGCGAGCATGACGCTGGGGTTCGATGTGTTCGTGCAAGAGGTGATAGCTGCAATAACAACGTCGCCGTGACCTAGATCGTCGAAGCGATCAGGAAAGTCTCCTGGCGAAAAGTCCGCCACGCGGTCCGGCGTCGGACGATTGTTCATCATCTCCATTTCAGTCAGAGGGCTTGTGTCTATCTTGCTGACGTGGATTTCATCAATCTCTGGCGCTGTCTCTATGCCCTGCTCGCCACCGCCGGTCAGCGCCTCATCACCACTTAACGCTACGCCGCTCACGGTGAAACGCTTGTTCAAATCTTTTCTGGATTTGCCATAGCCGTTTTCCGTAACAGGATTCTGAAACAGGGTGATGAATTTGTCTTTCAGGTCTGGAAGCTCTATGCGGTCCTGCGGTCGTTTTGGTCCGGCAACGCTCGGCTTGATTGTTGAAAGATCAAGCTCAAGCACAGTGCTGTAATCACATTCGCCTTCGCGCGGGATGCCGAACAGACCTTGAGCTTGATAGTAATTTCTGATCGCTTCAACCTGCTCTTCATCGCGCCCCGTCGCCAGAAAATATTTGCAGGTCTCTTCGTCCATCGGAAAAAATCCCATCGTCGCGCCGTATTCGGGCGACATGTTCGCGATGGTAGCGCGGTCCGTAGCGGGAAGACTCGCAGCGCCAATTCCATGAAATTCAACGAATTTGCCTACGACCTTCGCAGCCCTGAGCATTTCGGTTACGCGCAGCACAAGGTCCGTTGCGGTCACCCCTTCCGTTAAACTTCCGCTCAAGTGAACGCCGACGACATCGGGCGTCAGAAAATAAACGGGCTGTCCCAACATTCCTGCTTCAGCTTCAATTCCGCCGACACCCCACCCAACTATTCCAAGACCGTTAATCATCGTCGTGTGCGAGTCAGTTCCAACCAGCGTGTCTGGATAATAGATTCCGTCCTTCTCCCAGACGCCGCGCGCAAGGTATTCGAGATTGACCTGATGGCAGATGCCTATGCCCGGAGGCACAACGCGGAAACCGTCAAACGCCTGCATTCCCCACTTCAGAAATTGGTAGCGCGAGTTGTTGCGCTTGAATTCCATCTCCATGTTCTTCTGAAACGCATCGGGCGAGCTTGAGAAATCCACCTGAATGGAATGATCTATCACAAGATCAACGGGCACGAGCGGCTCTATGATTCCGGTCTCTTTTCCCATGCGCGCAACGGCAGAGCGCATCGCCGCCAAGTCAACAAGGAGAGGCACGCCCGTGAAATCCTGCAAGAGAACTCGCGCGACTATGAAAGGAATCTCTTCGGTGCGTTCGGCGTTTGCTTTCCAGTTTGCGAGAGCGCGAACTTCCTGCTCTCTTATCTTCTTCCCGTCGAAATTTCTCAGGACCGATTCGATAACGATTCGAAGGCTCACGGGCAGTCTTGAAACTTGTCCGACGCCCTCTTTTTCTAGCTGCGGCAGAGAGTAGAAGCGAGCCTCACGCCCCTTTGTAGGATTGAATGTCTGAAGCGAATTGAAGAGATTATGCGGCATAAGATTCCAAACCTTGACGCAGTTTCACAGAGCGTATCAAAGGCGACAACACACTGTGAACAGCCTGTTGAATTGAGTTATTTTCGAGCAAACTTCAGTGTAAGACTCGTCCGAAGGGTACGTCAAGCAAAGCCCTCAAGGCGCACTGACATATTTTGAAGAAGGATCGACGAACGCGATCATTTCTATTTAAGCGAGCCAAATTTTCTTACAACTTTTGAGAAAATAAATGTTGACAATATTTCCATTTGATTTATAATCCGGCAACTTGCAAGTTAGATTGCAAGCCGTTTAGGCTAGCTTCTTTGTGTAACCTAGACCTCAGTACTGTTTTGCATTACACAAAATTTGATTCCACCCAGTAAGGAATTCTATTGATGTTGTCCTCATGCTGTCACTCTCCTTTTGGTCTTCCAAAAATACTGCCATTAGGGAATAGGTGTGTCAGCATCAAGACGACTGTTCTATCAGAAGTTTCGTAAAGCAAACCCCGCTCGCTACGGCTATGTAACGAGCGGGGCTTTTATCATCAACACGACCTCCGTCGCATCTCTGCGTCGAGATAGAGTTGCGTGACGGCACACATCTTAGCGCAGAACTACACGAGGTCTCAACTAAAAAGGAGACTCCTATGTTCAAGCGCTTCGTAGTGCTCATCACTATGGTCTCGATTTCAACCCTATTCTTCAACAGCCTGCCGCGCGCCAAAGCATTCACGCCTCTTTCTGCGATTACAGTGCCAAAGAAAGCAAAGAAGTCGCGCTGTGCGCCCTGCTCGACAAGCGCGCAGAGCGATAACGCTTTGGATCAACTTGATAGCTTGGCTACGCTCGGTCGCCGCACACAATCGCTTCCTTTCGCGCCGCTCTCACGATCAGTATTTGAGGGCACAACCGTGAATATGGTTAGCACTGCGACTGGGCATCTAACCTTCTCCGTGACAGACCTCTCTATATCCGGGATATTGCCCGTCAAGTTCCAGCGCATCTACGCAAGTGATCATAGTGGAGATGTGGGCCTTGGCGTTGGCTGGTCATTCACCTTCGATGACCGTATAACGGTTGAAGGCGACACAGCCATCCTGACTGTCGGAACAGGTTCGGTCACTGCTTTTCGCCGCGATGCAGATAGCCAGCGCTTCATTTTGAAAACCGCTGAGCCAAACGCTCACCAATCATTCGTCGTGACCGACTCAGATACCATCAACGAGCAGACTGGTGGGATGACTCGGACATATAAGAGACTTGGTGAAGCTTATCGCCTGAGCCAAATTGCCGATCTTAATGGTAATAAGATTTCTATCACCTTCGATGCGCATGGAAACATCACACGCATCGGCAATGAAAGCGGCAGGTCGCTCACTCTTGAATGGTCGGATGATAGAGCGGCACGGCTGTTGAACGTCTCCGACAACACAGGACAGCGTGTAAGCTTCCGACAGGACGGTCAACGCCTTCGCGCCGTCACAGACTCTTCTGGCGCACAGCTAATTTACGATTACGAAGACGGGAAGCTGCTCACGCGCGCAGCAGACGCCGTTGGCCGCACTCTGCTGCGCGTGCGCTATGACAAAACGGATCGTGTAGTTGAGTCCGGCGATGCTGCGGGCACATACTCTTACCAATACGACACGGCCCCCGGCATATCACACCGCACAATCGTGACTGATCCCGTCGGCGTTAAGACAATTTATGAGCAGACTGATCGCGGATTGCTTGCATCCGTCAGCGATGGCGAAGGAGCAGCGGCGCGAATTGAATATAACGCGGCTAACCGCGCTGTGCTTTTGTCAGACTCGAATGGAAACCAAGTAGGATTCACTTTCGATGCGCAGAATCGCCTTCTCCGCCAGTCTTCAACCGATGGCACGGATATCTCTTATGCTTACGACGAGCAGGGTCGTGTCTCTTCCGTAACGGATGGCGGTGATCGAACTGATTACACACACGATTCGCGCGGCAATGTCATTGCCGCAAAGAATAGCGATCCCGCCAGAAGCTATAGCGCTGTCTTAGATGCGCGCGGTCAGACACTATCCGTCAAATCCGAGAAGGGGCGCGAAGTCTCTCTAGAATATGACGCGGCTGGAAACCAGACCGCATTCACCTTCTCAATACTGGGCGCATTCAAACCGAACGTGACGCGGCGGGACGCATGACCCTCGAACGTTTACCTTCCGGCCTCACGCAAAGTTATGAATACGGTCCGCGTGGAAAGGTTGTGAAGCAGAGCGACAATCGCGGGCACTCTCTTACCTTTGAGCGGGATGCGAGCGGCGCGATGGTTGGCTTGGTCACGTCCAACGGTGCTTGGGTGCGCGCTACGCGCGACGATGACGGGCGCATTGTAGCCATTACAAACTCGACCGGAAAGTCGCGTCGTTTCGCTTACGACGCACGCGGCGCGCTTGTTGATTACACAGACGCTCTCGGCAAGCATAAGAAATTGGGTTATGACAAGCGCGGTCGTGTGCATGACATAACCGATAATGACGGGAACAGAATCGTCATTGACCGGGACAGTAGCGGGCGTCCGCAGCGCGTCTCGCTCTCGGACGGGACTAGACTCCTGTATGACTATGACCGAGCCGGAAACTTGGTCGGCGTTAGCCGGGAAGGTTTTCGTAAAGAGAGCACGCCCTGGTTCACAGGGGTAAGCCTCAATCACGCGCCCGGTCGCTCGCCTGTCGTCGCTTCACCTCAGATGGGCTTCGGTTGCTTCTTCGGCTACGACGGCTTCTACACCAACTGGGGCTTTAGTAACTGGGACATGACAGACTCCGTCCTGTTCGGCTACGACATCTTCTTTAGCGACATGTCTATGTTCGCCTACGGTGGCGGCGACCTTTCCTGCTCTGACCCGTTCGGCGGCTTGGCAGATTGCAGTTGGTACGACGGATTCGATTCCTGGTACTCGGACGCATGGTTCAGCTTCGGTTGTTCATCATTTGGCGGCATGGCTTGTACGGTCTGCATAGCACGCCAGTTAGCGATTTGTGCTTCACAATTGCGCTCGTGCGCTCTTAGAGCTATCGGAAGTTTCCTAACCAGTAGCATACCTTGTGTAGCCCTGGGCTTTGCCACTGGAGGCTTAGCAGGTCTTATTTGCCTTGCATTAGACAGCGGTTCAGCAGGCGCAAATGGAGCTGCATGTACGGAAGACTATCAATCTTGTGTGCTCGCTGCTCAGGATAAATGTACGCAATGTGGATAGTAATAGAAGAAGCGTTCTTTGTAGCACGGGGATTAAAGTCCCTGTGCTACTTCCTTAACGTGTAAGACATTCACCTGTAAGAAAGGAATAAAAAGATGCGTAGAAAGATTGTCATAGTATTTCTCATTTGGCTCTGTGTGTGCGTAATTCCAGGTTTACTATTCTTTCATTATTACTTCGGATTTTCATTAGACATGGAGCTTTTTCGAATGATAGTTCTCGCCTCTTTCCTCTGCCTGAACTTTCTTTACCTGGTTTTCAGGTTAATGAAAATCGACATTGCATTCGCGATGATCATTGCGACTCTCTTCAGCTTTGCAGGCACTATATACATGCAACTCTACAAAGATACCGACATGCTCACTCAATTTCTTCAAATGGAATTTGTCTTGGTCGTAATAACTATCATTCTACATTTTGTTCTGAAGAAGAGGTCATCTCAAGACTAAGTCGCACGAAGGTTTATCTATCAGTTAAGCTCCAGGCTTTAACAATAGCCGAAGACAACCACGCCGTCTGCCTTAATCAATCAACGCCTGTGGGATTGATTGCTCCTCTTCCCGCCTATTTGCTATAGTGCAGGTTATTAGCTTTCAGCATCGCGCGTTGGACACCGCCTCGAGATTTCGGGGACAGGTGTTGCTGCTTATCACATTCAATTTTCGCTGATGGCTGACGGCTGAACGCTCATCAAGGAGACGAGGAAGATGCCAAAGAAGAACCCGGAAGATTTCGAGTACCTGAGCAACAACCCGGATTTCGTTCCAGACCCGGACATAGAAGAGTTTATGGAAGAGGAAATCTCGCGAGCGCCGAAAGACCCGGACCTTCTGGCACAGCGGCTTCGCAACAACACCGCTGCCAGCCCGCGCGACGCAGGCGGCGACCTGGACGCGACATGGGAAGATGTTAACGACAGCGGCACAGAAACAATTTCCGGCGACAACCCGACGCCTGACCAATCCGTTGTAGAAGAGAACGCCTCAGCCGTCGGCGTCACATACGAAGACAACGAAGAATTGGACCTTCTGGACAAGGTTCAACGGCGCGACCGCGACCGCTACGAGCTTGATGAGCGCTCAAAGACGGATGACGGAACGATTTGAAAGACAGTGAATAGTGAATAGTGAAAAGTTAAAAACGGCTCTCCACTATTCACTTACTTTCTTGGCTGAAGAGTTATACTTTTGATAACAATCTTCTCGGCAGGCCGTGAGGATTCAGTCAGTCCGGGTTTAGGCGGCTCGACCGGCGCATTCGCTATCACGTCTGCATTATTTATCCCTTCAATGACACGCCCGAACACAACATAATTTCCATCGAAGGCGGGAACGCGCTTGAGTGTGATGTAGAACTGGCAGTTGTTCGTATCGCGAGCCTGTGCGTCGGTCATAGTAGGATTAGCGCCTTTACGCGCCGCGCCTACGATGCCGCGCTCAAACGGCACGTCGCTGAATTCGCCCTGCACGTTCGGGTAAGGCGAATCACCCGTGCCATCGTTGTCGGGATTGTTATCTTTCGAGAGCGGGTCGCCGCCCTGAATGATTCCGAGCTTGGGATCAATGCGGTGAAAGGTCGTGCCGTTATAAAAACCCTCTTTGATTAACTGCTTGAAGCGTTCGACCATCTTCGGCGCAATGTTCGGGTAAAGCTCTATGACCATCTTTCCGTAAGCCGGATTCTCCATCTCGATTACTGCGACCTCTGAATCCGCAACAGGCTTCACGCCCTTCTTTATATTCGCCTCTGAATTTGCATTAGCGTTCTTCGATGCATTCTTGCTCCCGCACGCAGCAGCAAAAATTATCAGCATCAAACAAAGAAGCGCGCACGCCACTTTCATCAATCTTCCAGCCACTAAGTTTCCGCCTCCGTAAAAAAGAGAATGGTTCAAAACAATTTTCGACTGTCGAGCAGGATTGTGACAGGCCCGTTGTTGACAAGTTCAACTTGCATCATACGACGAAAGCTGCCCGTTGCAACGAGCCCGACAAGCCGCCGCGCCTCCGCGACAAAAGATTCGTACATCGGCTCTGCAACTTCGGGCGGCGCAGCCTCGGTCCAAGACGGTCGCCTTCCGCGCCGCGCGTCTCCGTACAATGTGAACTGCGAAACGATAAGGAGCGCGCCGCCAGTTTCCACAACTGATAGATTCATGCGCTCTCCCGAATCCTCGAAGACGCGCAAACTCGCAATCTTCTCCGCAAGATATTTAACATCCTGCTCCGTATCATCTACAGCTATTCCCAACAGAACGACTAGACCGCTTCCGATCTCGCCGACTATCTCACCTTCCACGGTGACGCGCGCTCGCGTGACGCGTTGCAAAACGGCTCGCATTATTTCTTAGGCGGGCGGCTGGGCCTGATTTCAACCCGGCTCGGAAGGCTTCGGTCATCATGATGAAGCAGATCAACAACGACGCGCGCAATATCCGAAGGCTGCAACTGCCAACTCTTCGTCTCATCCGGTTCGTCTCCGCCGAAGTTCGTGTTGACGGAGCCGGGCATGATGTAGCTCACCTTTATCCCGTCATGCCTGACCTCCTGCATCAGAGCCTCGCTGAAACCGTTGAGGCCGAACTTAGAGGCGTTATATACGGCCATCTGCGGATGCGCGTTTGTGCCCGCGAGCGAAGAGATGTTTATTATGTAACCACCGCCGCGCCGCTTCATACGCGGAATCGCCTCGCGGCAGCAGTAGAAGACTCCAAACAGATTCGTTTCAATCACAGAGCGGAAATCTTCCGGCTCTGTTTCGTCCACGCGCCCGAAGATGCCTATGCCAGCGTTGTTGACTAAGACATCCACGCCGCCGAACTCAGACACCGTGTGCTCGACTAGAGCCTTCACCTCATCGTAATCGCGCACATCGCAAACGACGCCTGTAACATTTCCTTCGCCAGCGTCGCTCAACTCGCGCACAGCTTGTTCGACCTCGTCAGCTTTGCGTGCGCTAACGCAAACATTCAAACTCTCGCGCACCAGAGCCTCAGCAATCGCGCGCCCGATTCCCTTCGTGCTTCCCGTGACTATCGCAACTTTGCCATTCAGATTCATTGATAACCTCAGAAGGTGACAGGTGTCGGGTGCCGGGAGAAGTTTTTATCTGAAACCTGAAACCCGACACCCGACACCTGTCACTTGTTAAGTTTCTCCTTCAGTCTCTCATTAACAACTTTCGGGTTCGCCTTGCCCTTCGATGCTTTCATAACCTGGCCTACGAAGAAGCCGAAGATGGTCTCTTTGCCTGAGCGATATTGAGCGAGTTGTTGCGGGTTTGAGTTCAAGACCTCTTCGATGATAGCGTCAATCTCGCCCGTGTCGCTAACCTGAACAAGCCCGCGCTCCTCTATGATTGCGGCTGCGCTCTTGCCGGACGCGAACATCTCGATCAAGACATCCTTGCCCTGCTTGCCGCTAATCTTTCCCTCTTCGATGAAGCGCAAGAGAGCGCCAAGTTCTTCAGGCCGGACCGGAGACTTGTCCGCTGTTAGCCCTGCCGCTTCCAACTCGCGCAATAATTCTGTCCTTATCCAATTGGCAGCCCCGCGCGAATTGTTTGCAGCCCTCGCAGCCTCTTCATAATAATCTGCGAGCGCGCGATTCTGCGTTAGCTGCACAGCGTCTGCGTAAGCGAGTCCGTACTCTTCAGCGAAACGTTTTCGCCGTGCATCAGGCAATTCGGGAAGAGAGGCGCGAACCTCCTCAATAAAATCTTTCGAGACTATGAGCGGCGGAAGATCAGGCTCTGGGAAATAGCGATAGTCGTGCGCCTCCTCTTTCGAGCGCATGACCCGCGTCTCGGAATTGCGCTCGTCCCAAAGCCTTGTCTCCTGAGCGACGCGCCCGCCAGATTCTATCAACTCAATCTGTCTTTCAATCTCAAACTCGATTGCGCGCTGCATGTAGCGGACCGAATTTAGATTCTTCAACTCAACCTTCGTCCCAAACTTCTCGTCGCCAATTCGCCGGACCGAAACATTCGCTTCGCAGCGTAGATTCCCTTTCTCCATATCGGCTTCACTCGCACCGACCCACTGAAGCGCCTGCCGAACGTAGTTGACGTAATCGTAAGCCTGCCACGATGAGCGAAAGTCCGGCTCGGTGACAATTTCAGCCAGAGGCGTGCCCGCGCGGTTCAGGTCAATATATGAAAAGCGGTCAACTTCCGGCAGACCTTCATGCACGTTCTTGCCAGCGTCTTCTTCCAGGTGCAGCCGCGTTATGCGAACCTTAAGTGGTAGCCACTCGCGCGGATGCCCGCCCTCATCGCGCTCCGCCGTCATAATCTCAAGCTCACCGCGTTCTGAAAACGGCTGATCGTATTGCGAGATTTGATAACCTTTCGGCAGGTCCGGGTAAAAATAGTTCTTGCGCGCAAAGATTGATCGCTCGTTGATATTCAAAGCAAGAGCAAGCGCAGCACGCGCGCCTAGTTCTACCGCGCGACGATTAAGAACTGGCAGCGCGCCCGGCAACCCCAGACACACAGGACACGTATTCGCGTTAGGCTCGTCGCCAAACCGCGTCGAGCATCCACAAAATATCTTCGACTCAGTACTCAACTGAGCATGAATCTCAAGACCGATGACAGTTTCCCAACCGTTTTTCATAAGCGAAAGCAGAATTCAGAATTCAGGAGTCAGGAGCCAGAATGGATTAGGCCGAAGCCCGTTCTTGTTTTCATTATGGATTCTGGCTTCTGACACCTGACTCCTGTTTTATGGTCTTAACCAACCAATAGATGCGCCAGCGCGACGCGCCTCTTCTTCAAGCGAGCTCCAGCGCGCTTCGAGTCCCGCTCGCTGCGCTTCAAGCTCATGAAGATGCGAGACTAGGTCGGCGCGCTCATCGTAAGAGTAATTGTCGTAGCCCGCAGACGATGCGCTGTAGAGCGGCGCGACAATAGCGAGAGTTCCTGTCCTGGTGATTACGCGCCGGTTGAAATTTCCGCGCACTGCGCCCGCGCGTTTTTGATTCTGACTTTGCGGCGCGAAGCCGCCGAAGGCTTGAAAGCCTGCCGTAGGCGCACTCGTTCCGTTGATTCCGTGCATGAAGCCCGGATGCCCCGCGATGACCGGAAACCTTGTGACGACGGGTTGCAGCGAAACGATTGGCGTGAAGCCCGTGGCGAAGCCGTATGAATTGAGCGTTGAGTAATCAGGCATCTCCGCAAGCCTCGCACGAAAATAGTTTATCTGACGGTCGAGCGAAGCTGTCTCGTTTCTTAATTCATTTGCACGCGCTCGCCAGTAAGATTCTGACTGCGAACGCTCGGCTTGATACTGCTTTGATTCTTCGCTTAGCTTCTTCGCTTCTTCTTCAGCGCGGCGACGCGACTCTTCGAGCGTTGGCTGTCCAAGCTCTTGCCGACGACGTTCATAAGCCTCCTCGCTCTGTTGACGTGCGATGCGGGCCTTTTCAATATCGGCTTGCGTCAAAGGTTTTCGCTCTCTGCGCGATTGTGTGATGGCTGTCGCTCCCTCCAACTTCTGTTCGGCGCGTTTGAGCAGAGAGCCTGCGGGTTCGTTATTCGCGCGCTCTGTTGCAGGGATGTCAATCACGGACATCTGAAGCGTAACATTGAGGCCGGGCGCAGCTTCATAAGTTAAAGTTAAAGGCGTAACTATAAAGTTCGATGGAATCTCTATTCGCCGCCCGCCCTTTAGAACAACCGTGTAGGCCGAAGCGATGAGGGGCAGAAGCAATGCCAGAAGGAGAGCGAACACCGCGCGCTTCAGAATAAATCCCTTTCTGTCTGAGCCTCGTAAATTGCCAGGGAATGCTCGAAACATAGTCGCCTGCCCCTCCGCTTCCATTGAAAATCGCTTGGTTTTCTTCGTGAAGTATAGCATTCGCCGAAATTGGCACTCAAACTGCTCGGGCCGGAAGATGAAACTATTCAAGAAATTTTTTGCTGACAATCGCGCGGTTTGGTGTACAATCCGCCCATTCGAGCAAGCACACTCGCAGTTTGAAAACGCGCGGAAGCGTCCCTTTCGGAAACGGATGTCTGCCGCCCCCATTGGTTGTCAACCTTTTCTCGTAAAGGAGAGATTAAAAGAGAATCATGGCAAAAACTATCTGTACACTTCTAGGCGTTGTATTTTTACTTGTCGGGATCATCGGGTTTTTCAATCACGATCTTCTCGGCACGCACCTGACTACGGCGCACAACCTTGTGCACATCATCTCAGGACTGATTGCTCTATACTTTGGCCTCGCTGGCTCGCTAAGCGGAGCGCGCGGCTTCGCTCTAGCCTTCGGAGCTATCTACCTTCTGCTTGGCGTATGCGGTTTCATCCTGGGCGATTCGGCCAACGACCGTATGCTGAACATCATCCCGAACCAGCTAATGCTCGGCACGCGCGATCACGCCGTACACATTCTGCTCGGCGTACTCTTTCTAATCGGCGCGCTGGCAACCCGGTCCGATGCCGGAGCGGATTAAGAAGAACTAGAAAGCAGGGGCAGAGGAGCAGTAGGCAGGAGAAAAGAGCGATACTCTCTTTTCTGCCTACTGCTCCTCTGCCCCTGCATCCTTTCATTTCAGAATCGGACGCTCGCTCCGCCTCTTCCAACAGTGCCGGGCGCGCGGAATCCGTTCTCGAAATATTTCTGATCGAAGATATTGTCCGCTCCGCCAAAGAGAACAAGCACCACACGCTCTGTCAAAGCTCGCTCATAACTCAAGAAAGCATCGGCCTTCGTGTAGCCTTTGAAGGTCAGGACCGCCGTACGGAACGGAAAGTCGTTCTCAAAGATGGGCGCGATGTATGCTCCCGTGCGGTTCAGATCGAAGTTGAAGAGAAAGGCTCGATAACGTTGATCGAGCGCGAGGTCGAAGAGATGCTTTGGTATAACGAACTCTCGTTGCAAGCCTGCGCCCGGAACGAAGCGCGCGGAGTTTGTGTAAGTGTAGGACGCGCGCAAATCAGTTCCCCGAAACGGCGCTGCTTCCACGTAGCTCTCAACGCCGCGCGCCAACCCGCCCGGACGATTGAAGTAACCTCCATTTGCTCTTAAACCCAGCGGATCAACGAAACTGAAATCTATGACCCGCTGAAGGTGCGTGTAGAAGTAGGTCGCGCCGAATTGCAGACGGTCATTATAAATTCGCTGGTCAAAGCCTCCGTCAACGCCTATGGATTGCTCCGCTCGAAGCGTTGGGTCTCCGATTCTTTGCGGCGTGCGGCCAATCACAGTCTCGCCGAAACGCTCGAACAAGGAAGGCGCGCGAAAGCCGTTGCCGACGTGCGCGCGAATTTTCGTGCCCGTCGAGCGAATGAAGTAAGC
>QHXM01000166.1:5704-12737 GCA_003222945.1 Acidobacteriota bacterium | reverse complement strand
ACTTACGATCCGAACAACACCTTTCCGGGCACAAACACGCTCATAGCAGACCCAAGCAAGCCCGGCTACAGCACAATCGTCACAAAACTTCTTCTGCATGAGATGGGACACTTGATGGGATTGGACCATCCGTTCGTTCCTCCAGACCCATGCAATCAGTCAAAGGGCGCGACCGTTATGAACTTTGCCTGCGGCATAAATGATATAGGCGGTAACTTACCAACGGCTGTCACGGCTGCGTGCGATCAGAGCGCAATCAACTCTGAGTCTATCTATCCGCCCATAACTCTGCCTCCGGCGACTGTACAGATTGATACCTCGTCCGTCGCGTCTCCTTTTAATGAAGGATCGGGCCACGCCACTGTAACAATCACGCGCACGGGCGATCACACAACAACTGCGCTCGTTAATTTCGCAACGAACGATGCTGCGGGGCTTACAGGCTGCGAAGTTGTGAACGGCATAGCAAGCCCGCGCTGCGACTACACATTGACTATACGTCAGGTGCGTTTCCAGCCGGGCGAGACGCAGCAGACTGTCTTCATACCGATTGTTGATGACGGTTATGTTGAGGGCAACGAGTCTTTCACCGTTACGATCTCTAATCCTTCGGGCGGCGTGTTGGGTTCATCAACGACCGCAACGGTGACGATTCAGGACAACGACACGATTCCAACTAATCCAATTATCCAGACGCCCTTCTTCGTTCGACAGCAGTATCTGGACTTTCTAGGACGCGAACCAGACCCGGCAGGATTCCAGGGCTGGCAGAACATACTTAACAACTGCCCGCCAACAGGCAAAGACGCGCAGGGAAACTTCTGCGACCGAATAGAAGTCTCAGCCGACTTCTTCCGCTCACCAGAGTTTCAGGATCGTGGATACTTTGTCTTCCGCTTCTACCCCGTTGCTTTAGGCCGTAATCCAAACTACTCGGAGTTCATGCCTGATCTTGCGAAGGTGAGCGGGTTTCTGACGCCAGAGCAGTTAGAAGCAGCCAAAGCAGCTTACGTTCAGGAGTTCATGTCAAGAGCAGAGTTTCAGAGGAAGTACGGCTCATTGAGTGACTCAGCATTCCGCGCAGCTATTGTACAGACAGCAGGAATTGATCCCGGCATTCCTTTCCCGAACGGGACAACGACTCGTGCTGATTTCCTACGCGCTTTCGTAGAACATGCGGCTGTCTATCAGAAGTTCTACAACCAAAGCTTTGTTGTAATGCAATACTTCGGATACCTCAGACGCGATCCTGATGCACTCTACACAAGCTGGATTACAACGATGAATCAGACAGGAGATTACCGCACCATGATTAACGGCTTCATCAACTCCAACGAGTATGTCAGAAGATTCGGGCCTTGATTGAAGACACAACCCTCAAACTTCAAAAAGAAACGGGCGCGGAATGTGTGCGCCCGTTTTCTTATTAAGAATGGTGAGCCGGACAGGGATCGAACCTGTGACCCGCTGATTAAGAGTCAGCTGCTCTACCAACTGAGCTACCGGCCCGTGAAGCGTGAAGAATTATACGTGGCTCAGATAAAGTGTCAAGCGCGAGAGCAATGGTTTGATTGATGAAGGTGCAATTAACAGTAGGATTCCATCTGATTCACACAGCTTTGAGACGTGTGACTATCGCTTACAACAATTTCATTTAATCGTTTCAACGGTTTATTGAATCTATAAGGTGCGCAATTCCTCTTGCAATGGCTGACATGATTAGTTGTTACAAAGAAACTATATTGACAGCCGAGAGTAAGAGGAGTATAAGGGCAGCGTCTCTAGCAACTATCGGCAAGAGCATCACTTCTCAAGAGTCCTGCTTCTGCTCACTTAACGTCAAGATCAACAACTATCAGGGAGTAGACTTCCACCATAATCTATCGACTGGTAAACCGTGTTCGATGTTTATCTAAGATAATCTCAAAAGGAGTTTTTGTATGCAAATTCCGAGAAGAAACATAATGATACTTTGCATAGGCTTGATTGTAGCAGGAATGGTGACTCTTGCTGCTTTAGGAAGTCGTGGTCAAAATAATTTGTCCGCTGCAAAGCAGGAAAATCCGACCCCAGTGCAAGAAGGTGTTAAGACAGAAAAGCAGCGCGAACACGGTAAGCTATTTTCGCAAAGATACGAATATAGAAAAAATCAGAAGTTACGCGATTTAAAAGGGCATGGGGATATCCAAGTGACTATTGGCGTTGGCGATAAGCCGCGTAGCTCATCTGCACCATCTTTTAATTTAAATGAGTTTTTGAGAAATATGACTTTTGATTCTGATGCTATCTTAGTAGGTCAAGTCCAAGATAAAGTTTCTCAGCTTACCGAAAATGGAGAATTTACCTTTACTGATTATGAAGTTACGGTTGAAGAAGTATTGAAGAATAATGCCACATCACCAATTAACCCTCAAAGTAATATTACTGTTACCCGCCCTGGTGGAGCGATTCTACTTAATAGTCAAGTAATTCGAGGCGTTGATTTGTCTTACAAGCCTTTTGAACTAGGTAGTCGTGTATTACTCTTCTTGAAATTCATCCCTATGACAGGCGCATACAAAGCATTCAGAAGCGAAGGTAGCTTTGTGCTGGTCGGCAATGGGCTTCTAAAGCTAACAAAAGAATCTCTTCCTGCTGAATTGGAAAGCGAAAAGGATGCGCAGTCATTCATTAGCAAAATTCGCAGCCAAGCATTGATCTCTTGCGACAAATAAAAGAAGGTAACATGATAAAATCCTCCTTCACTCAATATCTATCATCGTTACACACATTGCCGGAGCTAAGTGTGGATTCCATCTCGCTTGATTACAAAGAATCTAAGAGGACAGATCAATACGGGAATCAGTTCCGCTATAGAGCAAAGGTTGATGACGCGAAGCATTCACATGTCGGACGCTGGGCTTGGGATGTATTTCTAACCAAAGTTCCCTAAGCACAGCTATGAGCAGAGCAGTTGAGATGCAGGCTCTCTAACAGTAAAGCTTCTTGCTAGTCCCTCCGCTTTAACTGTTATAGAGCCTGCGTAAACCCCCAACCAACTAATAAAGGAGATACAGATCATGCCTTACCAGAACATCAGCGCAACACTTTCGGCAACAGACCTTCAGGCAATCAAGGACGCCTTCTCTACCATCTTGGAAAAACTTCCATTTCTGGTGAACCTGACGGCTGAGGAACGCAAGGCAACTTTCAAAACAGGACCAGACCGCGTCTCGCTTGTTCAGAACGCCGCCGCAGCAGCAGAGAGTCACCCGGAAATCTTTCCCGCGAGCTTCAACGTGCAGGAGTTTCTGAACGACATTGCGCTCTTCAACAATCTGACAGACATCAGCACGCAATCCGCATCAGTCACTTCCCAGATAGACGACACGCGCCTTGCAGTCGGCGGCGAAGCCATGCGACAGGCCACACAGGTCTATAACTATGTCAGAGAAGCAGCAAAGACCACGCCCGGTCTAAAACCCCTCGCAGACCAGTTGGGCGAGCATTTCCAGAAGGCCAATAAGCCAAAAGAGACAAAGAAGCCAAGCGCCTAAGCCGGAATCCAAAGATTTCTGAGGAATTGGCCGTTTTCGGTGTAACCCCTGCAAAAATTGAAGTTGCGGGCATGAAGGTTGATACTCTGAGTACCAACGTTGGTACTCAGAGTATCTCCGTTGAAGCTCAGAGTATCTCCGAAGCAGTTCAGAGTATCATCGTTGGTACTCTGAACTGCTTCGGTGAAGCTCAGAGTATCAACGTTGGTACTCTGAGTATCATGGATGAACCTCTGAGTATCAACGATGGAGTTCATAGAATCAACGTTGATCTTCTGAGCTTGACGGATGAAGCTATGAGGTTCACGGTTGATGTTCGACACATCATTAACCGCGAACTAGAAATTATTTGAAAACTCCTGCTTAGCCGCGAAAGCGGCTCGTAGAAGGTAGCCAGACGTGAAACGTCTGGAAACGAATATTAAGATATTCGCGCTCTGAAGGAGCGCCAGAATTGACACGCAAAGAAAAATGCCATCAACACACACGAGCCTTCATGTTCATCTCATCTTCTCGACAAAAGAGCGAGTTCCGATGATTTCAAAAGAGTGGCGCAGTAGATTGCACTCATATTTAGGCGGGACTGTTAAAGGAATAGAAGGGGTGCCGTTAGCAGTCGGAGGAATAGAAGATCATGTTCATCTTCTCGTAGGCTTAAAGTCTTCGCATCGGCTCGACTATTTTCTGCGAGACTTAAAAGCGGACTCCTCCTCTTGGGTGCATAGAGAGATTGGAAAGCGAATGTTCAGTTGGCAGACAGGTTATGCAGCTTTTTCAGTTAGCCCGACAAATATTGAGGGCGTAAGGCAGTACGTTCTTAATCAAGAAGAGCATCATCAGCGCAAGAGTTTTCAGGAAGAGTATGTAGAGCTATTGAAGGCCAGCGGGATTGAATACGATGAGAAGTATTTGTGGTAGTTTCTGCGCGCATCTTCGACGCGCGAACCTTCATGCTTAACTATTCCCAGACGTTGCACGTCTGGCTACCTTCTCTTTGCGCCTTCGGCGCAGAGGCGGAATTCTCAAACCCCTATAAGAAGCCACGCCTTTAATTTCATGCTTTGATGGAGACTAGATTGATTGCGACAATGCGACGCGCATTGCCTCTGCGCTAGGCCAGCGTTGCGCTATGTCTTTGGTGATGGCGCGCTCTATGACCTGTGCTACTGAGTCTGGAATCTCTGGAATGCGTTGGCGCACCGGGATGATGGGTTTCTCGAAAATTGCTTTGACGGTTTCGGCAACGTTTGCGCGCGGGGATATATCCAGAGCGATTGTGCCTGTGAGAAGACTGTAGGCTGTCATGCCCATAGCGTATAGGTCCGATGTTGGGCGCACGTTGCGAAAATCTCTAATCTGTTCGGGCGGCATGTAGGCGAACGTGCCCGCAACGTCTCCGGCCATCGTGACGCCGCTCATCCCCGTCTGCGTGAAACTCTTTGCGAGGCCGAAGTCCGTTAGCTTGCTGTTCAAGTCAGGCCATGTGCCGCTCACAAGTATGTTCTGGTCCTTGATGTCTCTATGAATGTAGCCATTCGAGTGCGCGAAAGATAGCGCGTCCAGAGCTTGAGAGATAATCTTGACAACTTCCTGATAGGGAAGACGCCCGCCGCGCGAGTCCGCCAGCCTCGCCGCGTCCGCTCCTTCTACGAATTCCGTGATGAGATAGACGACGCCTTTATTTGTGCCGCGATCAATGAAGCGGACTATGTGCGGGTGCTGCAAAGCAGCGGCAACGTCTATCTCGCGCATGAAGCGGCGAAGCGCCTGGTCCGAAACTGCTACTTCGGGCAGAAGCGTCTTGATGGCGACGGCCTCGCCAGTCTGCTCGTTGCGCGCAAGCATCACGCAACCCATTCCGCCGCGCCCTAAGACTTTAACCATCTCGTAGCCCGGAACGGGCTGAGGCTTGCGGCGCAACTCCGCGCGACAGTCCTCGCAAAGAAATGTCTGTCCGCCCTGTATGCGGTCGCCGTTTCTTAAGTAAGCCTCCTGAACCTTCTGCCCGTTGACGTAAGTTCCGTTCGTAGAGCCTAGGTCGCGCAGGAAACAGCGGGGCGGTGCAATCTCAAGCAGGCAATGGTTACGAGAGAAGAAACGATCTTCTGGCAAACACAGGTGCGCCGTGTCGCTACGTCCAATCAGGAACGTATCGTGCTGGTCGAAGATGAAACTTCGCCCTGCGTGTGGACCGGATAGAACTCTGAGAGTTACCTGCATATTGGTAAAGCAGAAGTCAGAAGTCAGAATCCAGAATTCAGAATGGATAAGGCGGAAGCCACATTTACAGATTCTGTTTCTGTTTTCTTCTGTCTCCTGACTCCTGGCTTCTGCATTCTGCTTTTCATCTACTGATTTCCATATCATCAAATGCGACTTCGTTCGTCTCTGTGGTGTAGAGGCCGACAGTACCGTAAGTTTTGTTCGAGGTGTCCGTGATACTCTTGACGAACTGCCCGTTCAGGTAGAGCGACAGTTGCGAGCCTTTAGCGCGCACCTCTATCTGATTCGGAGTCGTGCCCGTGCGTAGCATGGGCGCGGCATCCCACTTGACAATCGGGTTGACAGTGCCGCTGTCGAAACTAACTATTTCGTACTTGGGCGACGTGCCCGTGTAAATAAGGAAGCCGTAGCCATCGAGCTTATAGTCCTGACCCTTATATTTCCCGTGCATGATCAGGCCGTAGCCGGACTCGGGCGATTGGCCGTCAACGCTCCGCGCCATCACCTTCACGTCTGCGTCCTGGGACAAGTAGTTAGTCGTGTGGGGCGGAAGCATATAGACGTAAAGGTTCGGCTTGCCCTTCATGTGATATTGGCCGCCCTCGTAGAAGCTTCCGTGTGCGCTCTCGCCCGTCGGCCAGTTCTCAGTTGAGAAGTCGTCTTTGAAATAAGCTGGCGGATTAGTAGAAGTGCTGCGGTTCGCGTTCGCGACGCTTGAATTAGAACTATTAGTTCTGTTCGCACGATTCGCGCTCGCGTCCCAATTTGCAGTCGTGCTTTTTCTGCCGATCATCGTTAGAAGAACGACTATGCCTATGCCAAGCACCAGAACCGCTGCAATCGCTACTATAATCCAACCTTTTCCGCCAGCTTTCTGCGCGGCCTGAGCCTGCGGCATTGGCGTGTACTGTGGCGTAGGAGAAGTCCACGCGGCTTGCGCTTGAGGCTGGCTCACTGGAGGAGTCTGCGAATAAACATTCGCTGGCGGCGGATTTGTGTCTCGCGCTGGACTGAAGGCGAGCGTCTTGTTCGGGTCGTAGCCGGAATCAAGGGCTGTCGGCGCATCGCTCCCTCTGCCGACCATTTGAAGCTGCGTTCCGTCCTCAAGACAGAAGAGCAAATCGTTATCCGTGTACGTGCGATTACATGCGGGGCATTGTTTCATAGTCTCTTGAAAGGCGGGCGCAGGAAGCGACGCGCCGCTACAGCTAAATTCTCTGCGGTCGATTCAGAATTGCATTATACGTGAAGCGCCGTCGCGCTCAAGTGTTAAT
>QHXM01000166.1:0-5660 GCA_003222945.1 Acidobacteriota bacterium | reverse complement strand
CAGAGTAGCCTGCGCCACCGCTGCTGGGTGAGCCTAAACTCTGTCCGCCGCTCGGCCTACTGTTCTGACCCGGTTGCGGTTCGCTGACGGGAAGAAAGACTTTGCTTCCGCATCGCCCGCAGAACTTTATTCCAGCGGCGAAGCGCGAGCCGCACTGCGCGCACATCACAACGCCCGGAATGCTTGAGCCTGGTCCGCTCGCGCCGCCGCCTATGCTCCCGCCCTGCGATGGAGTTAATGGATTACTTTGCATGCCCGATACATGTGGACGAAGCGCAGCCTGTATTATCTGCTCGCTCGAATCCGGGCGAATCTCTATCACGCGCTCATCATCCGCATCACCCGAACGCGAGACTCGAAGCACGTGGCGGCCCGGAGCGATTGATTTCAGGATGATGCGGCCAGAGCGACCCACGCTCCCATGCCTTTCATCATCAACATAGACCTCTGCACCAACGGGAGCCATTACAACAACACGCGAATCGCCGCGGTCATCTTCGTCATCCTCGTCGCCCGCAGCCTTCTCAAATTCTTCAATCCACTCAGCGACCGATCCCGGACGTTTCTCAGGACTCTTCTCAAGCGCGTGCATGACCGCTTGCTCTACATCCTTCGGAATATCGGAGCGCAGGCTGCTCAGGGGCGGCGGGTCGTTCATGATTTTTTGCATGACAAGCTGTGTGAGATCGCCCGAGAAGGGAGGACGACCCCCCAGCATGTGATAGGCAATGACGCCGAGCGCATAGACATCAGCGCGTGCGTCCAGCTTCGTCTCCATCTGCATCTGTTCGGGAGCCATGTATTCGGGCGTTCCAATGATGCCGCGCGATGCAGGACCAGCGCCGCTCACGCCGCTAGTATCTGCGACAGCCTGACTCACGATCTTCGCAAGGCCGAAGTCGCCGACCTTAACAATGCCTTCACCGAAAATCGTCCCGCTCTTCTTGCGCTGCTGCATTATGAAGATGTTTGCGGGCTTCAAATCACGATGCAGTATCCCTTCGTCGTGCGCGGCTTCGACGCCCGCAGCGACCTGTCTGATAAGGGCTAGCGCGCGATGAACGCTCAACGTTCCTTCACGACGAAGAAGATGATGAAGAGTCTCGCCCTGCACATACTCCATCACAAGATAGAAGACGCCTTCAGGACTCTTGCCGAAGTCTGTCACGTCCACAACGTTCGGATGGCGAATGGAAGCTGCTGTGCGAGCCTCGCGCTCAAAGCGTGCGATGGCCTCGCCTTCCTGCATGTCTTCGTCAGTGAGTATGTCCGGGCGAACGGTTTTGACTGCGACCTTGCGTGTGATTAGATTCTGGTCGCGCGCAAGATAGACCTGACCCATAGCGCCGCGCCCCAAACGCTTCTCAAGAAGATAGCGACCCGCAATCAAAGGTGCGCCCGGCAGCGTCACCTTCGTGTTCGTGCCGTCGTCAGGGCAGACCAACACCTCGTCTTCATAGCAATGTTCACAACGAGGGCATTCGCGCATAAAGTTTAGGGGTTCTTCGTTCTTAAAATTTTCTATCTATCACAATCGAGCGCGCGTGCAAGCGTTGAAAAACATTGTGAGCGCCCGAAATTGCAGGACTAGAACGCATCGCTCGCCAGGAATTTGCACAAAAGGTTTGCGGTCACGCGATGCGCTTTCATGTTTGGCCTTCGCTGCTTCAGATTACGCGCGCACGACGCAGGCATTGAAGTTTTGGTTTGGGCCGATTTCCAGTCAGCCGTCCGCAGCCTTTCATGAAAAGAATAAGGCGTCGCACGAGTCTGCGTCAATCGAACAGGGCGCGTGGACGGTTGATTTGAGATGGGAGACGAGTGGAGTACACTCCCGTTCATGCTATTCATGGTCATAGAGCGATTCAAAGACAGCGACCTGAAGCCCGTAGGTGAGCGTTTCAGGACTCATGGCCGGATGCTTCCCGAAGGTGTTGAATATAAATCTAGCTGGATGGATTTATCCGGCACAAGATGTTTCCAGATCGTAGAAGCGCCGAATCAGGGTTTGATGAACGAGTGGGCCGCGCGTTGGGAAGATTTGGTTGAGTTTGAGATTGTGCCAGTCCTAACCTCCAGCGATTTCTGGGATATGAGGCAAAAATAGAGATCGAACAGCAGAAGTGCCGCCAGCCATAAATGAACTGACGGCATCTCTGCTCAATAGAATTGAATGAGTTTGAAGTTAACCTGCGGCCATAGCCTTCTTCTGCTCCTTCTTGGCAGCTTCCATGCGCGAGCCGAGAGCTTCAATCTGCTCGCTGCTTAAAACTTCGCGAGCGCCCGTGAACATCTCGCCCTCTTCTTCTTCGACGTGATGCTCCACGTTCTCTTTGAGCACCTTTAGCTTCGCGCCCCATGTCTCGTCGTCTTTCGATAACTGTTCAAGCTCCGAGAGAAGCTGCTTGAAGACGGCGTGCTCCTCGAAAGCTTCGAGCGTGATTTCGTGCGTCTCGTCTGCTTCTTCGAGCACAGGATAGAAGATTTGCTCTTCAATCTGCGCGTGTATGTCTAGTTCCTGTTTGAGTTGTGTGAACAACTCTTCGCGCGTCTTGACGCCGCGCTCCGTAGTCGTCTCTAATTTCTCGAAGATGCCGGAAACCTTCTCGTGATCCTTCTTCAAAAGTTCAAATGCGTCCATGAATCGTTCTCCTTCCCCTTTCACTTATCGGCATGAAGTACACTCGATGCACGCAATCGGTACGCGCACCATCGGTTCATGGAGAATCCGGCAACTTGAGTGCCGGAGAGCAGGGAGGAACGAAGGGATGAGGGCGGAGGGATGAGGGATGAAGTAAAGAAAAGAGAAAGTGCTTTCCTTCTTTCAATTCATTCATACCTCATCCCTCCGCCTTCATCCCTTTGTTCATTCCCTCATCCCTTGCTATCCAAGGTCAACGCAGCATTCTGCGCAGCGTGTTGCCTTGATGGGAATCTTTGAGAGGCAGCGCGGGCACTCTTTGGTTGTGACCTCTTTCTCCTGCTTGCCTTTCGCTCGGTTTACGTACCTTATAATCAGGAAGACGACGAAGGCTACGATCAGAAAGTTGATGATGTCGTTGATGATCTGACCGTAAGCGATAACGGGGATAGCCTTCTGTTTAGCTTCGGCAAGCGATGCGGGCGTTCCCTTCGACGTGTCTAGAACGTAGAACAGGCTTGCGAAATCAACTTTGCCGAGAAGAAGACCTATGGGCGGCATGATTATGCCTTCAACGAGCGTTGTGATTATCTTGCCGAAGGCTGCGGCGATGATTACCGCAACCGCCAGGTCCAAAACATTACCGCGTTTCATAAACTCTCTGAACTCTTTGAACATCCTAGTCTCTCCTTTGCGAGCGCATCTGTTTTATCAAGCCGAATGTAAAGCAGGAAGCGAGTCAAGATGTCAGTTTGAAAGTAAAACTTATCTTTGGATTAGCGCACAATAAGAGCATGGACTGAAAACGTCAACAGAATTTTTACTGTAAGAGCTAAACTTTTCTGCAAAGGCTTAAGGCTGTGACTCTTCTTTCGCGGCCTTGCGCTTCTCTAAAAGCTCTCTGGCTGTTTCGTCGTTGATTTTGAGACTAGGACTCTCGCCGACGGGGATTATGGCAACAGTGAAGTCAGCGCAATTAATCAGCCGTGTGCGAAACTTTATACGCCATGCGTTGGGGAGTTTGAGAGCAGCGGTCATTTCTTTCTCAAACTCTTCAAGCTCCTGCCACTTGAAAGTTTTATCGTAGCCTATCCAAACGGACGAGACGCGCCCGTCCATGAACTCAAGCGAGATTGAGCGCACGCCCGCGAAGGCCGCTTTATCAATACCCTTCTCGTAATCTGGAAAGATGTTGAGTGCTGTGAAACCGAACTCGTCCGCAGGTCCTAATCGAACGTTTGGAAGTCGAGCTTTGATCTCGTCAATGGTCATGCCCGTGTGAAAGCCGCGCATTTCTTGAATGGAAGGCAGGTCTGCGAGCTTCATAGAACACTTGGCTTCCTGCGCTGAGACACTGAGAGCGCAAGCGAATAAAAATATGAGAATGAGTGCGAGTCTTTTGAGATTCATTCTTTCACCTTTATTTAGTGAGGCCCTATAAAAATCATAGAGCACCAGCAGTTTTGCTCATACTTCGTATCTATGCGAGAATCCGAGCACGCGCGCCTGTAGCTCAGTGGATAGAGCGCCTGTCTCCGGAACAGGAGGTCGCAAGTTCGATCCTTGCCAGGCGCACTTCATACCACATGATAATCATAAATCGCCAGAGCGCCGCAACCATCAACACACCGCACGGCTCGGAGATTCGCCCGCTCATTGATCGAACCACATCAAGCATAGAACTGTGCAGCCTGGCCGAAGAGGTCTTGCCCGCAGGCGCGGCTGTCAGCAGGCATTACCACCTTGAGACGGAAGAGATTTATTACATCCTTAGAGGCGCGGGTCGTATGACAGTCGGCGATGACGTTCGAGACGTTTCAGCAGGCGACGCCATCTTTATCCCTCGCAACCACACGCACACTCTGGAGAACACGGGCCGAGAGCCTATGACAATCCTGCTCGTCTGCGGACCAGCCTATAGTTATGCGGACCACCACGCGAACACAGTGATGAGTACTGAGTACTGAGGACTGAGTAAAAGCTGTCTTCACTCAGTCCTCAGTCCTCAGTACTCATCACTTTATTACATTGACATGCTACGGATGAATTCGATGATGAGGTAAGAGATTGCCGCTATGAAGGCTGCTACAGGAATTGTCAGAATCCAGGCCCAGACGATGCGACCTGCGACGCCCCACTTGACGGCTGAGAGGCGGCGCGTTGCACCGACTCCTACGATTGCGCCCGTGATTGTATGAGTCGTGGAAACGGGAATGCCCGTGAACGTTGCGAAGAAGAGTGTGATAGCGCCGGCAGCCTCGGCGCAGAAGCCGCCGACAGGTTTTAATTTCGTAATCTTAGACCCCATCGTGTGAACGATTCGCCAGCCGCCAGACAGTGTGCCGAGTCCCATCGCGGCGTGAGCGGCCAACACGACCCATATAGGTATATCGGGAAGTTTACCGCCCGGCGCTGCCTGCAAGAGATTGCCTGCGACGAGCGCGAGTGTGATGATGCCCATAGTCTTCTGCGCGTCGTTGCCGCCATGTCCCAAAGAGAAAGCGGCTGCCGAGAAGAGTTGGCCGCGCCTGAATGTCTTATCAACGCTTGCGGGCGACCAGCGCCGGAAAATCCAGTAGACGCTGACCATGAAAATAAAGCCTAGCACCATTCCAATAAGCGGCGATGCGACGATGAAAGCGAGCGTCTTAATCCATCCGGTAGAAATTAAGAGACCGCCGCCCATGCCTCTGTGCGCAGCGATGGCCGCGCCAGCGTAACCGCCGACGAGAGCGTGCGAGCTAGAAGTGGGCAAGCCGAGCCACCACGTAATCAGATTCCAGATAATCGCGCCGAGCAGTCCTGCCAGCAGAACATAAAGGCGCATGTCTGCGGCGACCAGATTGATGTTCACAAGATCGCCGCCGATTGTTTTTGCGACGCGAGTGCCGAGGATTGCGAAGGCGACAAAGTTGAAGAAGGCCGCCCAGATGACTGCCAGCCCGGGCGAGAGCACGCGCGTTGAGACTACAGTTGCAATGGAATTCGCAGCATCATGAAAACCATTGATGTAATCGAA
>QHXM01000165.1 GCA_003222945.1 Acidobacteriota bacterium | reverse complement strand
AACACCACAGGAGCAGGCTAAATGTTTGCTGCGCCCCGTGCTGATTGGAGGACATCTTGGCGCAATGCTCAAACGCTTGCCTGCGCCGCTTGATAAATTGATCGGTAAGAATTTGAAGGTTGAAAAGGATGCGCTGGGACGTTATCTGGCCGAGCATGACATTAGCGAAGCGGACATAGGCGGCTCGCTCTCAGACCATGTCTCGCGCGCGAACTCGCTTGACCCGAACGCGCCCTTTGCACGTTACTTCGTTATTCACGATGTCTCAACGCCTAACTACTTAGACAAACCTTTCCCACCGGACATAAATGAAGCGACGTGGCCGCTGAACGATTTGAAGAAGCGTTGGGCTAATAAAAGGGTGACTCATGTTTACATCAATCGTCTTGGCGAATCCGTGACGGCTGTTGATTTCAAGACTGAATTGCCGGACCCGAATCACGGGACAAAATTCGCGCGCGACCATTTGAGGAACAGAGGCAAAGGTCTTTATCTTCACGTAGAACTCGTGGAGCCAAGACGAAGCGATCCGCAGGGAAGGCCGAACAATGATGCAATCGCGCCCGTGCCCGGTTTCACAGACGCGCAGTTGGAAAGGCTCGCGCTCCTGTATATCGCGGCGAGCGTTAGACGGGGCGAGTGGCTGATTCCAGCTTTTCATGCGGCGATAGATATCGGAATAGCAGACGCGCACGACGACCCGCAGAACTTCGATTTAGCGCGCTGGGCAGATCATCTTGGTAAAATACTGAAAGCGATTAACACATCCGTAAAAGATAGGAAGCAGGAGCGGTAGGCAGGAAGAATTAGAAGCATCTTGCTTTTCCCGCTCGACTCGCTCCTGCTTCCTATCCTTTAAGACCAACCGAGAAGCTGTGCGAGCGCATCTGAGTTTTCAGCTTCCAGAGAGGGGCGCGTGTCGGTTTGTGCGCGCCCTCTTTCGTGTGGCAAACTAGCTGTTTTCGGAGGCTGTTATAGATTTTCAACTTTCGGAACAAGGGATAGAAAGAGCGTCTGACTCGCTCTTCCACCAGTTTTTAAGGAATGCTATTCATGTTTAGACGATCAGTTATTTATGCCGCGCTCGCGGTCACTCTCTTTATTCAATCCACGTTTTTCGCCCCTGTTAAAGCGATGGCGCAGACGACAGGCACAAGAGATGTTGTGATGATTCTGCCCTTTGAGAACACGTCGAACTTACAGGAATACAACTGGGTCGGTGAAAGTTTCGCAGACTCGCTCGCTGATCTATTGAGAGTGCCCGGCCTGGTTGTTCTATCAAACGACGAGCGCGAGCTTGCTTATCAACGCTTAGGTCTGCCGCTCACAGCCATCCCGTCGCTCGCAACCGCAATTCGTCTTGCCCGGACGGCGGGCGCGACGCTCGTTGTGCTGGGCACTTACAGCGTCACTCCCGGTCAGGACAAAGCCACAGCCACGCTCGTAGGAACTGCGCGCGTCATCAAAGTCAACGAAGGGCGCTTGATGGGCGAGGTCATGCCCGACGGACGCTGGGCATCGCGCATCTTCGATTTCGGCGACCCGCTAACGGAGTTACAAAGGATGCAGGGGCGTTTAGCTTTCGACGTTCTGTACGCGCGCGACAAGGCTTTCCCTTTCACGCGCAACGAGAAGATCGCGCAGGCGACGAAAGCTCCGCAGCAAGCATTTGAAGCATACCTGAAAGGCAAGCTGACGGATGACAAGGAGAAGCGCGTCAATTATCTGAAGAATGCACTGAAGATTTATTCGGACGCGAAAGGCGGTGCGGTCTATCCAGAGGCAGCTTTCGAGCTTGGGCAATTCTTCTTCGAGGCGCACGACTGGAAGCAGGCCGCAGAGTATCTATCAAGACTTCAGAAGGACGACCCGCACTACACGGAGGCAGCCTTCTACGCCGCGCTCGCTTATAACAATCAGGGCAACGAGCGGAGCGCGCTGGACGTTCTGATGCCTCTTACTCCTGAGAATTCCAAAACGCCTCTGACGAGCGTCGTCAATAACGCGGGCGCAATCTCTCTTCAAGCATCGCGCGAAGAGAAGAACACGAAGGAGCGCGACTCGCTTCTCTCGCAAGGCACAAGATTTCTGAAGCGGGCGGCAGACTCTTCCGCGCAAGATGATTCGATTGTGCGCTTCAACTACGCTTACGCGCTCTTTCTCTCAGGCAAGTATCAGGAAGCGGCAGAACAGCTTCGCCCGATCATCGCCGCAGACCCGCGAGACGGACAGGCATACTTTCTTCTAGCTAAAGCTTTGGAGAAGGCTGGACAGACGGAGCAAGCCAACGCCGCAGACGATCAGGCCCGCCGCTTTCTTCCAAACTATGCGAAATGGCAGACGGAGTGGCAGAAGTCGCAGACTGTGTCCAACCTGACTGTTCGGTTGCGACAGGTCTTCAACCGCTCCGATTTGCCGAGCGCGCAGACAGCAGAAGGCGAGCGCGTGTCGAATCCTGGAAGCCCGCAGGAACTTCTCGCTCAGGCGCAGCAACTCTATCAGGACGGGCGCGACGAAGAAGCGCTGCCCATTCTTCGACGCGTTCTCACGCTTGAGCCTACGAGCGCCGAAGCCTTTCTACTGATTGGCCGCATCAATCAACGTCTTGGCGATCAGAAGGCTGCCATTAGCGCCTTGAAGACTGCGATCTTCTGGGAATCGAAGACGATTGACGCGCACATCCTACTGGGTCGCATCTTCCTTGAGCTAGGCGATAGAGCGCAAGCACTCGCTTACGCCAAAAGCGCCATAGAGATTGATCCCAACAACCAGGAAGCCATAGGTCTTCTGCGTCAGGTCGAGACGGGGGGAAAATAAGGAAAAAGGTAAAAGGTAAGACGAAAGATGCGCTCTTTCTTTTCACTTTTTCCATTTACCTTCTGCCTTTTATGATAGAATTCGCTTCCTCGACTTTTGAGCCTATCGCTCAAGCTTACCCTTAGCGGGCATGACCACTTCGCAAATCGTCTTCGCAATCGTGTTGTTTTCAGGGCTGGTGGTTGTGCTCGTCATCGTCGCAGCGTCAAGGCATAAGAAGGCTGCGAGCACTGAGATTGAGTTGATTGGGGCTATTGGTTTAGTCGAAACGACGCTTGAGCCGGAAGGCTCTGTGCTGATTCGCGGCGAGTTGTGGCGCGCTCGCGCCGATCTAAAGATTGAGCGAGGACGAAGGGTTCGCGTCGTCGGAGCGCACGACCATTTGATTGAAGTCGAGCCAATTTGATTGCGGGATGCGGATTTAGAAAGGATAGGAAGCAGGGGCAGGAAGCAGTAAGAACTGTTCTCGCCTTTCTCGGCCTACTGCTCCTGTTCTTTTCATTCCGCATTCCGCAATCGGTAGCTTTATGGCAACTGATACTCACAAGTACGCGAGTCGCGCTGATGCGGAAGCGCGCCACTCTGCGCTCGAAGAGTTCAGCCGCGACGAGCGCCGCCCCGCCGTGCTGCTGCTGAGCGCGCTCATAATTGCCGTTCTATTCTTCACCATAGGTCTATTGTTCGGGCGGTGGACCGACCGACCGAGCGCCACTTCCGCACAAGGCGCAGTGACTCCTGCCGCTGCTCACGCAGAGCCGACCAACTCATCAGTTGCAAACAGCGCAGTCGACACCTCATCCGACTCGACTCGTCGCTTCACTCTTTTAGTCGCAACTTTCGACACAGAAGAAAAAGCCCAGCCTCTCATCAAGACTCTACAGCAAGCTGGCTACACGGACGTTCGCCTTACGCGCTCGCGCGCAGGTGAAACGCAAGTCAGGTATTTTGTCCTCGTCGGCCACTTCACACAAACGGAAGCCAGTGCCGCAGTCCAACGAATGAACTCATCAAAAGACCAACGATTAAAGAACGCGAAAGTAATCGAAGAACAGTAGCAGAGAGCAGAGGAAGGGCGGCTTGCCAGCTTACGGCCTTGTCTGATCTGGCGCTGGCATTATGCCTATCTGTTGCAAAAATCGTATTACATCTTTCTCAGACCACTTCTCGACCAGCTTGCCGTCACTGATGCGGTGGATGGTGATGGAGGTCATCTCCATATTATTACCGGTCCGAGGCGCGCCCGGCAGATCGCCTTCATGTTTCCCAAACGAAGTTAGCCGCGTCACGACCTTGTCCCATTCGGCTATCTGATCCTCTATGCGATGATACCCGGGCGTAGCTTCCAAGAAGATTTTGAATGCCTGCTTCACGCCTTCTCTTCCAGAAGCAAGACCCGGAAACGGGGGCGGATTGTGGTCAATGTAATCTTCCGCGACTAGCTCATCTATCACAGCCAAGTTGCCCTTATCAATCTCTTCATAGAACCGGCGCACCAGAGCCTTGTTTTCTTCTACCGACATGAGAGCCTTCTCCTAGTATTCACAGAATTTCTATTGCAGGAGTATATCACGCGGCTTGCGCGTCGAAACACGCAAGACGATAGCTGCCAACTGCCAACTGCCTTCTGCCTACTGTCTTCTGGCACGCGACGTGCTGAGGTTAATGTCGGCCAGCACGCAATGTAACGTGACCCCGCCGCCAACACCCCTCTGAGCGCCGCCTGCCGCTGCGCCAGCCGCCCGCCGAGCGATCCTTCAGTTTAGCTCTCCGAAATGAGAACCCGGTCAGAAATGGCCGGGTTCGCCCGCATTTACAGGCTTTTTATTATCTACGCGAGCTTCCCCTCTCAGTTTTCGCACTGACACAAACCTTCATACATTCAAATAGTCAATGCACTCCGCCCTTGCGATGCGACGAAATTTGTCACTCGCGCGGTGACGTTTTCTGTCGAATTGACCTCATTCGTAAACCATATCGTAAGAGTCTGGAGTCAAGAGTCTCGGAGTCTTGAGTCAAAAGCTAAAAACTGTTTTCGACCAGTTGACTCCAGACTCTCGGACTCAAGACTCCAGACTGTTCTTCTGTTAAACTCGCACGCATGGACGAAGCGCTCAAGTTGGACGCGCCGAACGTTGAGCGACGATTGCTGCGAGTGCGTAGGCGCGTGCGCGCATCTGCTCCGACGCGCGTTGAGACCATGCTTGCCGTCTCTTCGTCTGCTCTGCTCATACTCTCGTTTCCAGATTACAACCTGTGGCCGCTAGCGTGGATCGGACTCGTGCCGCTCCTTTTAGCAATCGCGCGAAAGCCTCAACGCGGGCGCGCGTTTCTGTTGGGATGGATGACGGGCGCACTCTTCTTCTACGGCTCTTGCTACTGGCTAACATACGCGATGATTCGCTATGGCGGCATTCCAAGGTGGGCAGCATTCCTTCTTCTTGTGCCCGGCCCTGTAATCGCCGGACTCTTTCCGGCGGCTTGCTGTATGACGCTGGCGCGCGCCATTGCTCGGTGGGGCGTGCGCGCACTCTTCTTTGTTCCCATACTGTGGGCAACGTTTGAATGGGCGCGGCTGGGCATCATAGGACAGTTATGGAATGCCATAGGCTACTCGCAGGCTTATGCTCCTGCGTTGATTCAAACAGCGAGGTGGGGCGGCGTCTTTCTGGTCGGATTCTTAATCGTGACGGTGAACGCTTCAGTCGCTTACGTGATTTTGAAGAGAGACATTCGCGCTGTAAAGATTTCTGCCGCCGCCATTCTCTCTGTCGCAGTCATAGCGTTCATCGCTTACCTCAGCGCACGTTCCGATGCTTCACTCATATCACTCGATAAACCCGCAGCAATCGTCGTCGCAGTTCAACCCGACGTGCCTATGGACCCGATGGACTTGCCGACTGAAACGGCTTTCAAACAGCGTCACATCTCTCTGAGCGAGAGTGCGCTTCAAGAGCGAAATGAATCTGCTGCCGTTGCGCGCTTAGTCTTCTGGCCTGAGTCGCCTATGAATTTTCGCTACGCTAGAGACGCGGAGTTCCGAGAGTTCGTAGCTGACTTTGCCGCCCGTCATCACACTTCCGTTCTATTCAACGCGCAAGAGCCTGCGCCTGCCGACGGAACTTACAATTCCGCCGTGATGGTCAACGAAGAGGGTAAGCTCGTCGCTCAATATGATAAGATTCGCTTGCTGCCGTTTGGCGAGTACGTGCCGCTGCCCAGATGGATGCCGGGCGTGAGCGCAATCCCTGCGATGGTCGGAGATTTCACGCCGGGCGCGCGATACACGTTGATGCCATTGGGCGAGGCTCGCGCGGGCGTCTTTATCTGCTTCGAGTCGGCGTTCCCGTCAATTGCGCGCCAATTCGCAGATGATGGAGCGGATGTTTTAGTGAACATATCGAACGACGGCTATCTTGGCGAGACGCCCGTTATGCGACAGCACCTTGCGAACACGATCTTTCGAGCAGTTGAGAACAATCGCCCTGTCGTTCGCGTGACGAACACAGGCATCACGGCTTACATCAC
>QHXM01000164.1 GCA_003222945.1 Acidobacteriota bacterium | reverse complement strand
AGTATCAGTACCGAGTTGCTGGTAAGACGCTGGCTTCATCAGCTTCTGATTTATGATCGAGATGTCCCACTTAGCCAAATCCTCTGCGCGCATTGCAAGCTCTCCCGCAGCGAAGAGCCATCCCTTGCCCTCTTTCGGCGCAGGGCGCAATGGTCCAAGCGCAAAGCGCAGATAGCCCACAGGGTCAGACTCTGTGAGCTTCCCCTGATCTATATCGGTCACGCTCTTCATATCAAGAGGAATGAAAACTCTCTCTCTGAGGAATTGAAGCAGCGGCTTATGCGCAACCTTTTCAACGATGAGGCCAGCTATCACGTAATTGGTGTTGCTGTATTGCCACTTCGTGCCCGGCTCGAAATCCAATGGCTTGTGCGCCCAACCGTCTAATATCTTCTCAGCCGTGACGGGCTGGAGCATGAACGGCATAACGTAATCCTGCGGCCAATAGTCCTGATAGCCTGATGTGTGCGAAAGCAGTTGGCGGATGGTGACTTCGTTCGCGCGTGTGAGATTGGGAATGAACTTTCCCACTTTATCATCGAGCGATAGCTTCCCTTCTTCCTGAAGAAGAAGAATTGCAGAAGCAGTGAACTGTTTACTAATTGAGCCAATGCTGTATCGCATATCGGGCGTCGCAGGTACGCGCGGCTCAATTCGCGCATCGCCATATGCCTTCAGATAAACGATTCGACCATCCTTCACCACAGCGACAGAAGCGCTCGGCACGCCCATCTTTGCCAGCACATCCGCAGCCAGCTTATCAATCTTCTGCTGCTCATCAGGCGAAAGCTCGGACTGAGCGGTCGCGTTCACGGTTGCGAAAGCTAAAATAAGAATTGCGAAGAGATGGCGTAACAGATTGAATCGGCGCATTGATTTTCCCTCAAGAGAGTTATGACGTATTACGAGCAGCATCATTATTACGATTTACAAACGAGACGCAAGAGGCCCGCGCCATTCAGAACTGACTCTCGAAAGTCCTGAACTCCTCTTCAAGCTTCCATTGAAGTCGCGCCTTCTCGCTTCCTGCCAAGTATTGCTTGCAGGAATTGGAGACTTCTGTTGTCGAGTAAATATCTTTGGCGCATTGACTCACAGCTATAAACTTTCTCTCATCGGTCCACAGGCTCTGGCCCGGCAGGAATGAATATTGAAGACTTGTGCGCGCCATTGTTTTTAGTTGGACGTAACCCAAGCCCTGCTCTTCGGCTGCCCTCAAATACTCGCGTGAAATCTCTGAGCGCGAGACGCCCTCGTCGTCAGTCGCAAGCGCAACGGGAACATTGTACTGTAGATATGTTGCGAGCGGGTGCTGCTCACCCTTTATCCCTAAGATCACATCGTTGCTCGTCAGGCAAATCTCTATCATCACACGCCGTCGCGCAAGCTCTTTCAACAACCCGTAAGGATCATCCTCGTGCATGATGTCAACGCCATGACCGATGCGTTCGGCATGGCCCTTCATAACGGAGTCGCGTATGTGAAAGGTTAAGCCTTCGGGCGGGACCATTCCGGGAGCAAGCTCGCCCGCGTGCAGCGTGATGTGCGCCTGCGGGTAGAGCGGTCGAAGGTAATTCAACATCTCCATTTCAACTGTGAAGTTCTGCATTGAGGACAGCCCATCCTCCGGCTGCACTAAATTCAGAGCGACAACTTTCGACTGTGGATCATTAGAGAGCGTAAACCCCGTGACCATTTGAGCAAAGACTGTTCCGAGCGGCGCGCCGCGCGACACTTGATAGACATAGCGAATCGTCACAGAACATCCCTGGTCCGCCTGCGCTGTGCCGCACTTCAATAATCTATCCTTTTCCGCCTCGGCATCCTGTAACCCTTGAACGCCGGTTGCAGCCGCACCAGCGATGCCTTTGCTCTTCAATTTATTGAATGTGCTTTGAAAGTTTCCGTCCCAACCCACATCCTGCCCTATCTGGCTAGACGCTACACCATCGGGCGTTATCATCAGTTCAAGATAACTGACGTGGCCGCGTGCTGCGCGCGACGCTGCTTCAGCCAGCATCGGTCCAACTTGTCCGTAGGTTGCCGCGCCGAACTTGCCGAACGTGTCGAAGAACCGGTCGTGCCCGCTCTGACCTGAATACTGCCAGTTGCGCATTGACCAGGCGTCAATCAATTGCCTGTAGAGAAGATTGTTCGTGAGAGCCGTGCTCGCAGTGACCTGCCCCTGATCTTGATCGCAAGGAGGCAGTGAAGCAGCCATCGTTGTTTTATTCACACACAGGCCCTTGTTCGCCGCCCATTGAACATAAGACTCCGCGTAAATAGCGCCTGAGAGATGATTGTGCAGGTCGCCGCCCTTTGGCATCTTCAATAGAAAGGCCAGCATCTGCGGAGGCGACTTGCGGACTGACTCGAAATACCGCGCCGCCCTTTGCTCCGCCGTTTCGGTGACACCTCTTCTACTGCTGGCAGGTTGCGCGTGCAACACGAGCGCGTAAAACAGAAGGACCGTTAAAGTTCCACAGACATACACGAACCTTGAACTGGCTGCATTGACTCTACGCATATTTTATCCTTTCGACTGAGGCTTCAGGTTACTCTAGTACGTTATCCAACGACTGAACCCGACGGAAATATTTCGTATCTTAAATCGGCGAAGGCAACTCGTCCACATACTTTTTCCAGGCTCAGGCTGATAAGCTTAGGGGCATGACGAAATCTTTATTACAGTAAAGAGAAAAATGTGGCTTGTCTTCAAGATAAAATTGAAGCCCCTGCGACTCAGGGCAGGAGTCTATTTGGGAGCAGGGGCTTCTGCGGCTCCGCGTGAGCGGGAGGGGATTCCACTTCGCGCGGGGCACTGACGGCCTCTCAAAAAGGAGGGGCGAGTGGCCGAATTTGATTAGCAAAGAACTAATCTCGAACGTGACCAGCGGGCGAGGCGTATGGACTCGTTCCCTATTTCAAAACTCAACCCGCTTGATTCCCTGCGACACCCGGGCGCGCACCTTGCTCTCTCTTCGCGTGAAACTAAAATCCCCTTGAAACCTTCTCGATGCCTTCTTTCTCATCTTCTTCGGCCTGTGGGACGCGCTCGGTCCAGTTCTTTTGCCTGCGCTCGACTGATAAAATTTTCAATCAGCTGCAGACAACGAGCGCTCAGGCGCGATTCGTCGCACGGCTGCGAGCAGATGCTCTATCTCGAAGGGCTTATCCAGAACTTCGTCCGCGCCGTTTGCAAAGCAGGCTTCCTGCACGCTCTTATCTGCGGCTGAACTTATAATCAGCACCTTCGAGTGCGGAAGACGATCTTTCAAATATCCTAAAATTCTGAGTCCCACTTCCGGCGACGTTGGCACCGGCGGAAGATGCAAATCAACGATTGAGATTGACGGCTCGTAGATGGTTGCGCGACGCACGGCGGTCGGCAGATCGTTCGCCGTCATAACTTCGTACTCGTCACACAGCGTCCAGAAGAGTTGCTGTGTCACGGCTACATCATCATCCACAATCAAGACTCTGGGCTTCATCTTGATGCTCTCCTTGCTTGTTGCGAATTTATTGCAATGCTCATACCGCTCGCTGGTCCGCTTCGCAGTAAGAACGCAAGCCGCGCTGAGAAATTGCATGCTTGCAAAGTGTTCGAGGAATTTATGCGCGCGCCGCCCGGTCCGATTTGATAGAAGAACTGTCCTCAAAAGCTATCTGAAGAGATAGACAGGTGTGTACATTTGTGGACAGTAGGAAAAGCAGGGATGAGGGCAGAGGGATGAGGGATGAATGAAAAGAAAGACGGTTTTAACTTCATCCCTCATTCCTCTGCCCTCATCCCTGCTCTACTACGCCAAGCTCGCCTATGAGACGATGCAGGTAAGAGCGACTTATGCCGAGGCGGCGCGCGGCTGCGACTTTGTTGCCGGATTCAGCTTTGAGCGCTGATAGAATCATGCGGCGGCGCAAGGCAAGGGTCGCGCCTTCAAGGGTTGTCTCGTCTGCCGCCGCTTCCTCAGCGGCCAGCGTGTGAAGCATATTCTCCGGCAGAAACTCCAGGCCCAACGATGCGCCCGCCGTCAGTACGACCAGCCGCTCCATCAGATTCTCAAGCTCGCGCACGTTGCCGGGCCAGTCGTATTCAAGAAGCGACTCAAGAAGCGCAGCATCAAGCTCGGGCGGCGTTCGTCCATACTTCTCCGCCGCCTTAGTTGCGAAATGCGCTGCCAGAAGCGGAATATCCTCGCGCCTGTTGCGAAGCGTAGGAAGAATGAGCGGCACGACGTTCAAGCGATAATATAGGTCACGACGGAAGTGGCCGCACTCGACCTCTTTCTGAAGATCGGTGTTACAGGCGGCAATAAGGCGTATGTCAACCTCTATGGTCTTAGTGCCTCCGACGCGCTCGAACTTTCTCTCCTGAAGAACGCGCAGGAGCTTTACCTGCACGGCTTGTGCAAGTTCACTAATCTCGTCCAGAAAGAGCGTGCCGCCGTCTGCCAACTCGAAGCGCCCTTTCCTTGCCTGCACCGCGCCCGTGAATGCTCCACGCTCGTGGCCGAAGAGTTCGGATTCAATCAGACTTTCGGGCAGCGCGGCGCAACTGACGGCTATGAAAGGCCCGCACGCTCTTGCGCTCTCTTCGTGGATCGCACGCGCGAGAATCTCTTTGCCCGTGCCGTTCTCGCCCGTCAGAAGAACTGTAGCGTTCGTCTGCGCGACGGCGCGCGACTGGTTGAGAGTTTTTTCGAGCGCAGCACTCGTGCCTATGAGATTGCCGAAGCCTCGCTGCGACTTCAACGCCGAACGCAGGCGCATGATCTCCTGCTCAAGACGAAAGGCGCGCGCGGCCTGATGAACTATGTGCATGACCTCTTCAACATTGAATGGTTTTTCAAAGAAGCCGTAAGCCCCGCGCCGCACGGCTTCGAGCGCGGCCTGTTTGGATTCGCTGGCCGTAACGACTATGACAGGCACTGGCGGG
Organism: Acidobacteriota bacterium; assembly: GCA_003222945.1. Taxonomy (GTDB): domain Bacteria; phylum Acidobacteriota; class Blastocatellia; order Pyrinomonadales; family Pyrinomonadaceae; genus QHXM01. The sequence continues at coordinate 2,913 of QHXM01000164.1, read as the reverse complement.
CGAAGCTTGCGCGCAGCCTCCACGACGGCTAATCCCTCGCTTATATCGTCAAGCGCGGGCGGCAATCTGAGATCGCTCAAGACGACATCAACGCGCTCGCGCTCCAACTGCGCTACAGCTTCCGCGCGCGTTCCCGCCTCAAGCACGCGATAGCCTTCGCTAAAGGACCAGCGAAGATTGCGCCGCACGCTCGCGTCGTCTTCAACAAGCAAGATTGTCGCCTTCGTCTGCTCGCTCATGCCGATTTCGGAATGCGGATAACGGACCGGCGGATTTAAGAATGCGAACGATTAGTTATCAATCCGCATTTGGTACGTCGTTTAACTGGAAAATTAGAAAGGACGATCAAAGAAGCGGTCCGGCAGAATTGGCAATCGTCATGCGCGGTTGCTCTTCACCCGCCGCTCTTCTTGATCTGGCCTGATGGTAGCACGACGGTGAAGGTTGTGCCAGAGCCTTGTTTCGACTCGACATCTATGCGTCCGCCAAGAGCGCGAACAAGCTCGCGGCTGGTGTAGAGGCCGAGTCCGACTCCCTTCGATTTGGTCGTTGAGAAAGGCCGAAAGAGTTTTGTTCGCTGGAATTCTTCTGACATTCCCGGTCCGGTGTCTGAGACGCTAAAGAAAACGAAACCGTCTCCGGCAGGACCAGCCTTGATTGTGAGGCTGCCATTCTTCGTGCCCATAGCTTCGACGGCATTCAGCACAAGGTTCTCTACGACTTTCTCTATACGTTCGTCATCGGCGACTGCCACGAGTGAGATTGGCAGATCAATCTCTATATGATGCTCCGATTCAGAAGAATCAATCGTTCGCGCGAGAACGCCGTTGATGATAGGGATTAAATCGACAGGGCGCGGGCGCTTGAACTCACCGCTCAGGCTTCTGACAGGCTCGCTCAACTTTGCTACCAGGGCGCGCAGCTTGTCCGTAGCATGAAAGCGTCGGCAAGCCCGTGCGTCTCGTCGCTCGATTTAACTTCTATGCGCTCGTCCAGTCTGCCTTTAGCAATTGCAGCAGCGCCTTCCGTAATGCGCTCAATGCCCTGCTCAGTCCGCCGCAAGATTAGCCAGACGAGCGTTATCATCAATAAGCCCAATAGACCGGTAACGCCTGCTTCCAACCAGCCGACAAAGCGCAAATTCCGCACCGCCTCTGAATAATTGTTCTCAACTGCGACTGAAATATCCAGGGGCGCAATGGGCTGATATGCAGCGAGCCGCTTGTTGCCATCCGTCGAATCATAAAATTGCCAGCCAGTCTCTCCTCGCTTCATTGCTCCCGCGATTGTCTTGAACGAAGATGGCAGCGCGCTCACGGCCACCTGATACCTGAGCGCGCTGTTCGTGTGAAAAAGGATGTTGTCGTCGTGATCCAGAATGATGACGGAACGCCGCAACGAATCAGAGTTGGACTGCGCGTCTGCAACTGCCTCCGCATCGTTCAATAGAGCATCAAGGTTGATGTCAACTATGAGCGCACCGCGTGGAGTGTATGCGCTCTCCTGCTCAGTGAAGACAGGAATCGTGTAGCGAAGCGAAGCGCCGTAAGACTCGCGTTTGAGAGCCGAGCGCAGAGGCGTGCTGTCCGCAACGGTCCAGACTCGCTCGTTCGCCTTTACGCTGTCCGGCAGAAAATCCTGCGCTTGAAATCGCACCGATACATTGTCCGCGTCTTTACTCAATTCCGCTCGGAAGAGTGGCTGCCCAGACTTGTTCAGACAGGCAATGGCGACCGTGTATTTCGGACTGCTCAGAAGGAAGGCTTTAACCTCTGCCTGCAAATCACCCGGCAAGCCCATAGAAGATTGTTGCTCTCCTTGACTCTGCACAAGCGAGCGCAAAGCGGTAGAACGCGCAAGTGTGGCGAAAACATCTTCACGCTCGCGCAATCTCTTCTCAACATCACTCGCAACCGCGCGCGCGTCGTGCTGCGCAACCTCGCGCAACTCAGTCTCAATAACGCGTGCGCCGCTCAGGTAATTGAATAGCGAGAGCGCGAGCGCGGGGCTTACGCCGAGTAGAATTAGGATTAGAAGAATTCTGGGTCTAATGCCCACGAAGAGTTTTCCCGAATCAACACGATGCTGGAGTAGAAAAAAACCAGATAATATTCTGTCGTGCGCTAAATTTCGCGCCTCTGTTCAGACTCTGATGCGCCCGAACTCATGAAGCAGCGGCGCGAGGTTTTCGATTATGATTTCGTGAGCCGCGCCGTTTGATGCGACAAGCCCGTTGCGATTCTGAACGTCCGCGTTGTTGTAGCCGAGCGGCAGGCCGAAGAGGTCCGTCATGCGGCCTCCCGCTTCCGTCAAAATAATTTCAGGCGCGCACGTGTCTCACTGCTTCGTTCGCGGGCTTAGATGAATGTAGAGGTCGCACTGCTGTTCGATGATAAGGCCAACCTTAATGCCCACGGAGCCACGCCGCACTTCCTCTTCGATTCCGAGCGAGCGCATGACAACATCCATGCGAGGGCTTCTATGATTACGGCTCGCCGCAAGGCGCATCTTCGCAAGTTCCATGTGATTAGAGGCACGCGCCAATTCCGGCTCAAAACCACTCCGCTCAATCCACGTGCCCGCGCCTTCAATAGCGCGATAGAGAAGATCGGGAAGCGGTTGATAGACCACGCCCAGCACACTTCGTCCATCAACCGCGAGACCAATCTGAACTGCGAAGTCTCCGTCGCGCGCTATAAAACCGTTCGTGCCGTCCATAGGGTCAACCATCCACACGCGCCGTTTGCGAAGACGCCTTTCCGTGTCAACGGATTCTTCGGCTAGTATGCCGTCGTCTGGAAATTCGCGTCGCAGCCCGTTCACAATCAACTCGTTTGCAATGCGATCAGCCTGCGTCACAGGCTCTGAGTGCTCGTCCGCGTCAACCTTGCGCTCGACATGAAGAGGCGAATC